>JBFHKK010000053.1:0-10191 GCA_041595475.1 Pseudomonas sp.
ACGACCCAGCAGCCCCCCGTTGGTCACCACCTCGTCACCCTTGCCGAGCCCTTCGACCATGGCCTTATGCTCCTTGGCACGCTTGGTCTGAGGCCGGATCAGTAAGAAATAGAAAACGACAAAAATCAGAATAAGCGGCAGAAAGCTCATCAAGGGGTCACCCTGGGGAGCAGCCCCGGCACCTTCCGCCAATGCATCACTGATAAAAAAGCTCATTTCAGGTCACCTGGTCCATACGACTGTTTTTCGAAGCGCGTTATTATGGCACAGCCGGCACCGATTGGTGCCTTTTTGCATAAAAATCCGCCACAAATGCGTCCAGCCGCCCGGCTTCGATGGCGGCCCGCAGCCCCGCCATCAACTGCTGGTAATAATGCAGGTTGTGCACGGTATTGAGGTGCGAACCCAGCATTTCATTGCATTTATCCAGATGATGCAGGTAGGCGCGACTGTAATGCCGGCAGGTGTAGCAGTCGCAGTCCGCGTCGATCGGCGCCGGATCGTCGCGAAAACGCGCATTTCGCAGCCTCAGCGTGCCCTGTGCGGTGAAAATGTGCGCATTTCGCGCATTTCGGGTGGGCATGACACAGTCGAACATATCCACGCCGCGCCGCACCGCCTCGACAATATCCTCCGGCGTGCCCACCCCCATCAGGTAGCGCGGCTTGTCGGCCGGCAACTGTGGCGGCAGGTAATCAAGCACCTTGATCATTTCCTCTTTCGGTTCGCCCACCGACAGGCCGCCAATGGCATAACCGTCAAAACCGATCTGCGCCAGGCCCTCCAGGGAAACCTTGCGCAGCTCTTCATGCATACCGCCCTGGACGATGCCGAACAGTGCCGCCGTGTTGTCGCCATGGGCCTCCTTGGAGCGCTTGGCCCAACGCAGCGACAACTCCATGGAGCGCTTGGCCACGTCGAACTCGGCCGGGTACGGCGTGCATTCATCGAAGATCATCACGATGTCCGAGCCCAGGTCGCGCTGCACCTGCATCGACTCCTCCGGCCCCATAAACACCTTGGAGCCATCCACCGGCGAGGCAAAGTACACGCCCTCCTCCTTGATCTTGCGCATGGCGCCCAGGCTGAACACCTGGAAACCGCCGGAGTCGGTGAGGATCGGCCCCTGCCACTGCATAAAGTCATGCAGATCGCCGTGTTTCTTGATCACCTCAGTACCGGGACGCAGCCACAGGTGGAAGGTATTGCCGAGGATGATCTGCGCACCAATGGCCTCGATATCCCGCGGCAGCATGCCCTTGACCGTGCCATAGGTGCCCACCGGCATGAACGCCGGCGTCTCGACCACCCCGCGCGGAAAGCTCAGGCGGCCGCGGCGGGCCTTGCCCTCGGTGGCCAGCAGCTCGAAGGACATCCGGCAACTGCGACTCATGGCTGCTCCTCGGGCCCGCGCGGCGCCGGATTGCGGGTGACGAACATGGCATCGCCATAGCTGAAGAAACGGTACTGCTCGGCGACGGCACTTTCATAAGCCGCCATGGTTTCCGGGTAGCCGGCGAAGGCCGAGACCAGCATCAGCAGGGTCGATTCGGGCAGATGGAAATTGGTGATCAGGGCATCGACCACGTGCAGCGGCCGCCCCGGGTAAATGAAGATGTCGCTGTCGCCACTGAAGGCCTTGAGCTGGCCATCGCGCGCCGCGGTCTCCAGCGAGCGCACGCTGGTGGTGCCGACGGCGATCACCCGACCACCACGGGCGCGACAGGCCGCGACCGCATCGACCACCTCCTGGCTGACCTCCAGCCACTCGCTGTGCATGCGGTGCTCCTCGACCCGCTCGGCCCGCACCGGCTGAAAGGTGCCGGCGCCCACATGCAGGGTCACGAAGGCGCGCTCGACACCATGTTCGGCGATGGCCGCAAGCATCGCCTCATCGAAGTGCAGACCCGCGGTGGGCGCTGCCACAGCGCCGGCGCGCGAGGCGTAGACGGTCTGGTAGCGCTCGCGATCGGCGGCCTCGTCGGGGCGATCGATATAAGGCGGCAAGGGCATATGGCCGACCCGTTCGAGCAGCGGCAGCACCTGCTCACCAAACTCCAACTCGAACAGCTCGCCATGACGGGCCAGCATCCGCGCCTGGCCACCGCCTTCGATCTGTATGCTAGAACCCGGCTTGGGGGATTTGCTCGAGCGCACATGGGCCAGCACTCTGTTGGCATCCAGCACCCGCTCGAGCAGGATCTCCAGCCGGCCACCGGTGGCCTTCTGGCCGAACAAGCGGGCCGGAATCACCCGGGTGTTATTGAACACCATCAGGTCGCCCGGTCGCAGGTAGTCGAGCAGATCGGCAAACTGGCGATGCTCTATATGCCCACTGGGTCCGTCGAGGACCAGCAGGCGGCTGGCGCGACGCTCGGCCAGGGGATAACGGGCAATCAGGGCGTCGGGCAACTCGAAATGAAAATCGGCAACACGCATGGGCAAGAGAGGGCAGATTCTGAGGGCGGCAAAGCTTACCGGAAATCCCCGAAACAGGCCACGCACAGCGATTGACCGAGGATCGGCGCCTCCCTATACTTCGCCGCCATTGTGCCCCGGTGGCGGAACCGGTAGACGCGGCGGATTCAAAATCCGTTTTCGAAAGAAGTGGGAGTTCGAGTCTCCCCCGGGGCACCATCTCTCTGCACTGATCCCACCTTTTAACGAGCAGTCGGCAAGCCTGCGATGCCAGGCCGAACCCAGCTCAGCCACCTTGCCCGAACAGCCTCTGCCGCCAGCCGTCAAACGCCCTGCCAGCCGCCGAAGCCGCAGCCCTGCGGGGTTGGCATTTGCAGCAGAGTTAGCGTAGAGTTATTGAACTGTGTTTGCATGGGTCGCTGTGAATCGTGACCTGATGCAGTAGATCCTCCAGATCCGCTACATCCCGCTCGACTTCTATTACTCTTTGCAACCAGTCTCAGTCCTCTATAGTCAAGAGGCTGTCATCAACTCTAGTTCCAAGGAAATAAGACATGTCGAATCGTCAGAACGGTACCGTCAAGTGGTTTAACGACGAGAAAGGTTTTGGTTTTATCACTCCCGAAAGCGGTCCGGATCTGTTCGTGCACTTCCGCGCGATCGAAGGCAACGGCTTCAAGAGCCTGAAAGAAGGCCAGAAAGTCAGCTTCGTCGCTGTCCAAGGTCAAAAAGGCATGCAGGCCGACCAGGTTCAGATCCTGGGCTGATACTGCCGCTTTGAAGAACCCCTGATGCGCGCATCAGGGGTTTTTTTATGCCCGCAAACACCTGCTCAACCCAGCGTCCCGCCCAACGAGCCGATCATGTCGAAACATCTCCTACGCCCGCAGGGCGACTTCCCCGCGGCCGCTCTACCCCGCCGCCTGGCGGCGATCTTCTACGACTTTCTGCTGTGTATCGCCCTGCTGATAGTCGTGACCTTTATCTACAAGCTGATCCAGATCGGCATTTACGGCGAGGAGCAACTCAAGCACCTGTCCGACTCCGGCGCCCTGGATGGCGACCCGCTGCTGTCGAGCCTGCTGTTGCTGAGCCTGTTCGCCTTCTTCGCCAAGTTCTGGACCCACAACGGCCAGACCCTGGGCATGCAGGTCTGGGGCATCCGCATCCAGAATGCCGATGGCAGCGCTATCGACCTGTGGCAAGCCGCCCTGCGCTTTTTCATCGCCATCGGTGCCTGGCTGTGCCTGGGCCTGGGCTATCTGTGGGTGCTTTGGGACAAGGACAAGCGCAGCTGGCAGGACATCTACTCCGACAGCCGCACCGTGCAGCTGCCGAAGAACATCCACAAGAAATAAGCGCCGAACAAGCGAAGCCGGCGCCAGGCCGGCATGGCTTCAGCCGGCGCGGCGCAACAGGCCGAAGCCGGCCAGCGCACAGACGCCGGCCGGAATCAGCACGGCCAGCAGTGGCGAGAATCCGAACACCAGACTGGCAGGCCCGAGCAGATCCTGGGCGATGCGAAACACGAAGCCCACCAGCACGCCGGTGAAGACCCGCTGGCCCAGGGTCACCGAGCGCAGCGGGCCGAAGATGAAGGAGATCGCCATCACCACCAGCGCGGCGGTCACCAGCGGCTGCAGCACCTTGCTCCAGAACGCCAGCCAGTACTGGCCATTGTTCAGGCCCTGGGCCGCCAGGTAATGGATGTAGCGCCACAAGCCGGTGATCGACAGGGCCTCCGGCTCCAAGACCACGGTGCCCAGCAACTGCGGATTGAGTTGGATGTCCCAGCGCTCGCTGGGCGATTCCAGCACTTCACTGCTGCGCTCGCGGAAGTGGGTGGTGGCGACCCCTTCCAGCTGCCAGTGATCGCCCTGAAATTGCGCGCGCCGGGCAAAGCTGGCCGATTGCAGACGGCGCTCGTCATCGAAACGATAGCGGGTCACGCCATAGAGCACGCCACCGGGCTGCACCGCGTTGATATGCACGAACTCCTGACCCTGGCGATGCCACAAACCCCGCTTGGCGCTCTGCGCCTCGCCGCCGCCCTGGGCCATGGCACGATTGGCCTGGGCCAGGTTCTCGCTCCAGGGCGCCAGGTACTCGCCGATCAGGATGCCGGCCAGCATCAGCACCAGCATCGGCTTCATCACCGCCCAGACGATTCGCCCGATCGACACCCCGGCCGCGCGCATCACCGTCAGCTCGCTGCTGCTGGCCAGGCCACCCAGGCCGATCAGACAGCCGATCAGCGCCGCCATCGGCAACATCTCGTAGACCCGCCGCGGCGCAGTCAGCAGCACGTAGCCGGCGGCCTCCAGCAGGCCGTAGTCGCCCTCCACATCGCCCAACTCGTCGATGAAGGCGAACAGCAAGGCCAGACCGACGATGATGCCCAAAACGGTAATGATCGCCAGCAGGACCTGGCTGCCGATGTATCTATCCAGCCTAACCACGAGCCACCTCCGCTGCGGCATGACGACGGGCCCAGGCGAGCCGCAGCGGCTCCCAATAGAGCAAGGCTGCGCCGATCAGGGCGAACAGCCCATGCACCCACCACAATCCCAGCTCCGGCGGAATTCGCCCCTTGTCCAGCGCACCGCGGGCGGCGATCAGCAGACCCAGGTAGGTCATGTACAAGAGGATCGCCGGCAGCAGCTTGAGAAACCGGCCCTGGCGTGGATTGACCCGCGCCAAGGGCACCGCCAGCAGGGTCACGACGAATACCAGCAGCGGAATCGACAGGCGCCACTGCAGTTCGGACTGCAGGCGATTATCCGTGCTGCCGAGCAGCTCGCGGGTCGGCAGCGCCTCGCGCTCGCCGACCTCGGCGCTGACCGAAGGCTTGGGCAGCAGCACCCCGTAGGTGGCGTACTGGATCCTGCGGTAGTCCGCCTGCCCCGGATTGCCGTCGTAGCGATAGCCGTTGTGCAGAATCAGGTAGCGACTGCCATCGGCCTGGATCTCCTGACGCCCGCTCTGCGCCACCAGCACCGTGATGCCGCGCTCCTTTTCGCCGGCGCGCGACACCGACTTCTCGGAGATGAACACGCCGCCGAGCTCATCGCGACCGCTGGACAGGGTCTGCGCATAGGTCACTCGCGAACCGTCCTTCATCGATTGGAAACGCCCGGGCACCAGGGTATCGAACTCGGTCAGGGCATCCTGCTCGTTGAGAATCCGCGCCACCTGAGTGACACCATGGGGCGCCAGGCTCAGGGTCAGCCAGCCAGCCAGCAGGGCCACCAGCAACGCCGGGAACAGGCTGTAGGCGAACAGCCGCCGCTGGCTCATGCCGGTGGCCGTCAGCACCGTCATCTCGCTGTCCAGATAGAGCCGCCCGTAGGCCAGCAGGATGCCGAGGAACAGGCCCAGCGGCAGGATCAACTGGAGAAAGCCGGGCAGGCGAAAGGCCATGATCAAGAACAGCACCGAGGGATCCAGCAGCCCCTGCGCCGCCTGCGCCAGGTACTTGATGAAGCGCCCGCTCATGATGATCACCAGGAGCACGGCACTGACCGCACTCAGGGTCAACAGGACTTCACGGGCCAGATAGCGAAAGACGATCAAACCAGACACTCCAGGGTTGTCAGGCTCAGGCGGCTACAATCAAACTACCGCCCTGCTTGCCGGTTCGCACCACAGACGAACCACCGAAAAAATAGCCGGCATTATCCTGCAATACCGACTGCTTGTCTTGGGGACACTACGCCATGGAACTTCTCGTCAAAAGCGCCCGCCCGGAAACCCTGAAAACCGCCACCCTGGTTGTCGCCGTTGGCGAGGGCCGCAAGCTGGGCGACACGGCGAAGGCGATAGACGCGGCCTGCGAGGGCGCGATCAGCGCGCTGCTCAAGCGTGGCGACCTCAACGGCAAGCTCGGCCAGACCCTGCTGGCCCACGACCTTCCGGGCCTCAAGGCCGAGCGCGTGCTGCTAATTGGCAGCGGCAAGGACAGCGAACTGTCCGAGCGCCAGCTGCGCAAACTGGTCGGCGCCGCCCTGGGCGTGCTGAAGAATCTCGGTGGCGCCGATGCCGCGCTGGCCCTCGACGATCTGCCGGTCAAAGAGCGCAACGCCTATGGCAAGAGCCGTCTGATCGCCGAATGCCTGGCCGACGGCAGCTACCAGTTCGACCGTTTCAAGAGCGAGAAGGCCGACCCCCGCGCCCTGAAGAAGATCACCCTGCTGTGCGACAAGGCCGACCTGGCCGAGGTCGAGCGCGCCGTCAGCCATGCCCAGGCGATCGCCGTCGGCATGGCCTTCACCCGCGACCTGGGCAACCTGCCGCCGAACCTCTGCCACCCCAGCTACCTGGCCGAAGAGGCCAAGACCCTGGCCAAGACGCACAAGAACCTCAAGGTCGAGATTCTCGACGAGAACGCCCTCAGGGAACTCGGCGCCGGCGCCTTCCTCGCCGTCGCCCAGGGCAGCGAGCAGCCACCGCGGATGATCGTGCTGCAGTACCAGGGCGGCAAGAAGAGCGACAAGCCCTTTGCCCTGGTCGGCAAGGGCATCACCTTCGACACCGGCGGCATCAGCATCAAGCCGGCGGCCAACATGGACGAGATGACGTACGACATGTGCGGCGCCGCCAGCGTGCTCGGGACCCTGCGCGCAGTGCTCGAACTGCAGCTGCCGATCAACCTGGTGTGCCTGCTGGCCTGCGCCGAGAACATGCCCAGCGGCCGCGCCACCCGCCCCGGCGACATCGTCACCAGCATGAGCGGGCAGACCGTGGAAATCCTCAACACCGACGCCGAGGGGCGCCTGGTGCTGTGCGACACCCTGACCTACGCCGAGCGCTTCAAGCCCCAGGCGGTGATCGACATCGCCACCCTCACCGGCGCCTGCATCGTCGCCCTGGGCAGCAACACCTCGGGGCTGATGGGCAACAACGAGGAACTGGTGCAGCAGCTGCTCGGCGCCGGGCGCATGGCCGACGACCGCGCCTGGCAACTGCCGCTGTTCGACGACTACCAGGAGCAACTGGACAGCCCCTTCGCCGACATCGCCAACATCGGCGGACCCAAGGCCGGCGCCATCACCGCCGGCTGCTTCCTCTCGCGCTTCGCCAAGAAATTCAACTGGGCCCACCTGGACATCGCCGGCACCGCCTGGATCAGCGGTGGCAAGGACAAGGGCGCCACCGGCCGCCCGGTGCCTCTGCTGACCCAGTACCTGCTCGACCGCAGCCAGGCCTGAAGCCGCCGGGGCGCGCCGCCGCGCCCCGGCCAACCACCCGATCGACATCGCCATGCCCCGAATCGAATTCTACGTGCTCGCCTCAGCCGTTCCTGCCGAACGTCTGCGCGTGGCCTGCCAGCTGGCGCTGAAGGCCTGGCGCGCCGGCCTGCCGGTATTTCTGCGCGGCAGCGACGCGGCTCAGTGCAGCGAGCTGGACGAATTGCTGTGGCGCTTCAAGCCCGAAGCCTTCGTGCCCCACAGCCTGCACGAGGATGATCCGCAGGCGCCGGTGGTGATCGGCACCGACCAGATACCGGCCAGGCCCCAGGGCGTGCTGATCAACCTCGACCCGCTGCTCTCGCCCCAGGTCGAGCAGTTCAGCCGCATCATCGAGATCGTCAATCAGCAGCCGGAACTGCTCAGCGCCTGCCGGGAGAATTTCCGTCGCTACCGCCAGCGCGGCTATGATCCGCAACGAGTCGAGCTCTAATTGCCCACCATGGACAAACCCAGCCCTCCGCACAAACCCGCCGAACTGCTCAACGACCTGGAATCGATCCGCGAATTGCTCGGCGATGCCGACCTGGAGCCGCCGCTGCTGGTCGACAGCCTGGACCCCGATGCGATCCCGCTGCTGTCGGATATAGTCACGCCGCCCGCTAGCCAGGCAAGCGTGCCGCAGCCTGCGGTGGCGGTCAGCGACCCGGCGGCGCAGGCCGTTGGCGCCGCACTGCGCAGCACCCTGGAGCAGAGCCTCAGGCGCGACAACAGCGCCGAGCTCAGACGCCTGGACGGCGAGCTGCGCGCCGCCGCCGTGCTTATCCTGAATGATCTGATCGATGAATACGCGCCGCGGATCGAGGCCGAACTCAAGCGCCGCCTGGAAGCGCGCCTGAGCCGCCTGTTGCCGCCGCGCAAGCCCTGAACGGCCGCCGCACCAGACATCCGCCCTTACGCCCTGCGCGCCTTCGCCGTTATACTTGCCGGCTTTTCCGATCAGCCGTCAAAGGGTCCCGCCGCGCATGGACAAGACCTACCAGCCGCACGCCATCGAAACCGCCCTGTATGAAAACTGGGAGGCGAACAACTACTTCGCGCCCCAGGGCTCGGGCGAGCCCTACACCATCATGATCCCGCCGCCGAACGTCACCGGCAGCCTGCATATGGGCCATGGCTTCAACAACTCGATCATGGACGCGCTGATCCGTTTCCGCCGCATGCAGGGGCGCAACACCCTGTGGCAGCCGGGCACCGACCACGCCGGAATCGCCACCCAGATGGTGGTCGAGCGCCAGCTGGCGGCCGAGGGCGTCAGTCGCCACGACCTGGGCCGGGACAAGTTCCTGGAGAAGGTCTGGCAGTGGAAGGAGCAGTCCGGCGGCACCATCACCCGGCAGATCCGCCGCCTGGGCTCCTCGGTGGATTGGTCGCGCGAACGCTTCACCATGGACGAGGGTTTGTCCGAGGCGGTCAAGGAAGCCTTCGTGCGCCTGCATGAAGACGGCCTGATCTACCGCGGCAAGCGCCTGGTCAACTGGGACACCAAGTTCCACACCGCCATCTCCGACCTGGAGGTGGAAAACCACGACGAGAAGGGCAGCCTCTGGCACCTGCGCTACCCGCTGGCCGACGGTGCCAGGACCGCAGATGGCCAGGATTACCTGGTCGTCGCCACCACCCGCCCGGAGACCATGCTCGGCGACGCCGCAGTGGCGGTGAACCCGCAGGATGAACGCTATCAGGCGCTGATCGGCCGCTTCGTCGAGCTGCCCCTGGTCGGCCGGCGCATTCCCATCGTCGGCGACGATTACTGCGACCCCGAGTTCGGCAGCGGCTGCGTGAAGATCACCCCGGCCCACGACTTCAACGACTACGAGGTCGGCAAGCGCCACCAGCTCCCGCTGATCAACATCTTCGACCAGAACGCCGCGGTGCTGGCCAACGCTCAGGTGTTCAACCTCGACGGCAGCGTCAACCGCGAACTCGACAGCGCCCTGCCGGCCGAGTATGCCGGCCTCGACCGTTTCGAGGCGCGCAAGCGCATCGTCGCCGCCTTCGAGGCCGCAGGTCTCCTGGAGAAGATCGACGAACACGCGCTCAAGGTGCCCAAGGGCGACCGTTCCGGCACGGTCATCGAGCCCTGGCTGACCGACCAGTGGTACGTCTCCACCAAGCCCCTGGCCGAGCCGGCGATCAAGGCGGTGGAAGACGGCGCCATCCAGTTCGTGCCCAAGCAGTACGAGAACATGTACTTCTCCTGGATGCGCGACATCCAGGACTGGTGCATCAGCCGCCAGCTGTGGTGGGGCCACCGCATTCCCGCCTGGTACGACGAGGCCGGCAATGTCTATGTCGGCCGCGACGAGGCCGAGGTGCGCGCCAAGCACCAGCTCGGCGAGATCGCCCTGCGCCAGGACGAGGACGTGCTGGATACCTGGTTCAGCTCCGGCCTGTGGACCTTCTCCACCCTCGGCTGGCCTGAGCAGACCGAGGCACTCAAGACCTTCCACCCCACCGACGTGCTGGTCACCGGCTTCGACATCATCTTCTTCTGGGTCGCACGGATGATCATGTTGACCCTGCA
>JBFHKK010000054.1:0-9946 GCA_041595475.1 Pseudomonas sp.
CTGGACACCGGGCGCCTGCACCCGGAAACCTACCGTTTCATCGAGCAGGTCCGCGAGCACTACGGCATCGCCATCGAGGTGCTCTCGCCCGAGGCCGCCGCCGTCGAGGCCCTGGTCAAGGAGAAAGGCCTGTTCAGTTTCTACCAGGATGGCCATGGCGAATGCTGCGGTATCCGCAAGATCGCGCCCTTGCGCCGCAAACTGGCCGGGGTCAGGGCCTGGGCCACCGGGCAAAGGCGCGACCAGAGCCCCGGCACCCGCAGCCAGGTCGCCGTGGTCGAGCTGGACAGCGCCTTTTCCGGCCCCGAGCGGCCGCTGTACAAGTTCAATCCGCTGGCGCAGATGAGCAGCGAGGAGGTCTGGGCCTATATCCGCATGCTCGAATTGCCCTACAACAGCCTGCATGAGCGCGGTTTCATCAGCATCGGTTGCGAGCCCTGCACCCGCGCGGTGCTGCCGAACCAGCACGAGCGCGAAGGCCGCTGGTGGTGGGAGGAGTCCACCCAGAAGGAATGCGGCCTGCACGCCGGCAACCTGATCGCCAAGGACTGAACTCGGCGCTCCAACGACAGAAAGCCCGGCATCAGACCGGGCTTTCTTGTGGCACAGCCAGGCTCAGTAGGTCGGCAACTCGACCCCTTCGAACAACTCCTCCAGCTCCGCCTTGTTATGGCACTGCACCGCCCTGGCCACCATCTCGCGGGTCAGGTGTGGGGCGAACTTCTCGATGAAGTCGCACATGAAGCCACGCAGGAAGGTGCCGCGGCGAAAGCCTATCTTGGTCACGCTGGGCTCGAACAGCTCGCCGGCATCGAGCACCACCAGATCCGGATCGAGCTTGGCGTCGATCGCCATCTTGGCCACGATGCCCACGCCCAGGCCCAGGCGCACGTAGGTCTTGATCACATCCGCGTCGGCCGCGGTGAACACCACCTTGGGCGTCAGGCCGCGATGGCCGAAGGCCTCGTCCAGCTTGGAGCGACCGGTGAAGCCGAACACATAGGTGACGATCGGATGTTCGGCGAGGGCTTCCAGCGTCAATTTCGGCAGTTTGGCCAGGGGATGCCCCTGGGGCACCACCACGCAGCGATTCCAGCGATAGCACGGCATCATCACCAGGTCGTTGAACAACTCCAGGCCCTCGGTGGCAATGGCGAAATCCACACTGCCATCGGCCGCCATCTCGGCAATCTGCATGGGCGTGCCCTGGTGCATGTGCAGGGCGACTTCCGGGTAATGCTGGATGAAGGCGCTGATCACCGACGGCAGGGCATAGCGCGCCTGGGTGTGGGTGGTGGCGATGGTCAGGGTGCCCTTCTTCTCGTTGGAGAACTCCTGGGCGATCTGCTTGATGCTCTCGCACTTGCGCAGGATCTCCCCTGCGGTGGTGATGATCCGCTCCCCCGCCGGGGTGACGCGCGTCAGGTGCTTGCCGCTGCGGGCGAAGACCTCGACCCCCAGTTCATCCTCGAGCAGACGGATCTGCTTGCTGATCCCCGGCTGCGAGGTGTAGAGACTCTGCGCAGTGGCCGACACGTTGAGGTCATGGTGCGCAACTTCCCAGATGTAGCGCAATTGCTGAAGCTTCATAGACATCCCTCAAAGCAGGTAGACAGCCGTGCTCTATGCGGCCACTTCTATATAACCATATTAATGGTTTGAAGATTAAATCTAGTCGATTTATTCAGACCTGCAGGCCATTCGTCGCCTCAACTTTCGCCGCGCCCGCGGTGCTGCAGCATCGGCACCAGATAGACAGGCACTTCGGCCAGTTCCAGCAAGCGCGCCGCCGTGCGCCCCAGGGATATTTCCACTTCGGCGCCATGGCTGTGACTGCCCAGCACCAGCAGATCCGTCTCCAGGCGCTGGGCCTCGTTGAGTATCACCAGCGGCGGATCGCCCTGCACCACACGCACCCCGCGAATCAAGTCGAGTTCATGCTGGGCATCCCCCAACTCATCGCGAAATCCCTCCAGCACGCGCTGCTCGATGCTCGCCATCACGGTCGCCAGCCCCTCGCGGCGCAGGTCCTTGAGACGCGCCTCGTCGAGATAAGTCTGCAGCACCGACTCGGCGAACAGGCCCATGGGCTCGACGGCATGAACCACATGCAGGCTGGCGTCGAAGGCGCGCGTCAGCGCCAAGGCATGTTGCAGCACATAGGGGGCATAGAGTCCAAGATCGGTGGCGTAGAGAATCGAACGAATCATGCGGCCTCCTCGACTGCCGGCGCGACGGCCACTTCCTTGAGCTTAGCAGTGCCGTCCGGCGTTCGAGGCAATCCCCGTGGAGGCCCTAGGCCGCCTGGATTTCAAAGCTTGAGTTCGTTGCTGATGCCATGGGGCACATGGCCGGTGGCCACGACCTGGCGCGCGCGGTCGCAGTGGCCGGCCTGGTCATCGAAGAACACATCGGCGGCGAAGGCTTCGAGGATGGCGGATTTGTCCAGGCCACCGAGGAAGAAGGATTCGTCCAGGCGGATATTCCATTCGCGCAGGGTGCGTATGACCCGCTCATGGGCCGGCGCCGAGCGTGCCGTGACCAAGGCGGTGCGAATCGGGCAGGCTTCCTCGGGAAAGGCCTGCTGCAGCCGATGCAGGGCCGCCAGAAACGGCTTGAAGGGCCCGCCGCCGAGCAATTCGCGGGCCGCATCGCGCTCATGGGCCTGGAAGGCCTGCAATCCCGCCTGCTGGTAGACCCGCTCAGACTCGTCGGAAAACAGCACGGCATCGCCATCGAAGGCGATGCGCAGCTCGTGACTGGCCGCCCGCCGCGGCCCGCCAGACAGAATGGTCGCCGCGCCAAAGCCCGAGCGCAGGGCGCTGCGCACGTCCTCGGCATGGGTCGAGAGAAACAGATGGCAGTCGAAGGCGGCCAGGTAGGGATCCGGACTGCGTCCGCCGACAAAGGCCGCGCGGGAGATGTTCAGCCCGTAATGCTGGATGGAGTTGAAGGCACGCAGGCCGGTATCGGCACTGTTGCGCGAGACCAGGATGACTTCCACTCGCGCCTGTTCCAGGGCCGCATTCAGCTGCAGCAGCTTCTCCACCAGGGGAAAGGCATCGCCCGGCATGAGGATCTCGTCCTCGTGGGCGATCTGGTACTGGCGGTAGGCCTCAACCCCCTGACTTTCGTAGACCAGGTGGCTGTCGCGCAAATCGAAGAGCGCGCTGGAAGAGATGGCCAGCACCAGCTTGTCGCCCATTGGCTTGCTCATGGATCAACAGTCCTGGAGGTTGCGCTGCTGGAGAAAGCACAGGGCCCGATACAGCGCCTCGGTGCGCGGCATCTGCAGGCCGGCCTTGGTGGCGGCGGCCAGGGGCGCGGCGTAGATCTCCTGCAGTTCCATCGGGCGTCGCTGCTGGTAGTCGTGGTACATGCTCGGCCAGTATTGCGGCATGCGCTCGGTCGCCGCCAGCATCTTGCCGGCCAGCCCCTCGGGCAGTGGGTGGCCACTGGCGGCTGCGGCCGCTATCACTTCGTCCATCAGCGCCTGAATCAGCGCGCGGCTGTCGCTCTGGCTCATGAGTGCCCGAGTATCGGCGGCGAGCAGGACCGAGAGGCCGTTGTAGGGCACGTTCCAGACCAGCTTCTGCCAACGCGCCTGGGCCAGTTCGGCCACGGCGGTCGAATCGATCCCGGCCTGCCGAAAGAGCCCGACCCCCTCGTCGAGAACCTGCCGACGCGCGGCCTGATCAATCGCGGGCCCGGAGTGATAGCCCAGATTCACTGCGCCGAGCGCCTGGTGCTCGATGACCCCAGGTGCCGAGCGGTAGGCGCAGATAAAACACAGGCCACCGAGCAGGTGCACCGAATCAGGCAACAGCGGGCGCAACTCGTCCTCCGGCGCCAGGCCGTTCTGCAGCACCACGACTTTGCAGTCCTCGGCAGCGCAGGCGTTGATCAGCGGGGCCAGGGCGGCATTATTAAGGGCCTTGGCGCCCACCAGCAGCCAGTCACACGTTGGCATGTCGGAAGCTTGGCGATACGCCTGCACCGGCTGGAGGTGAAACGCACCGGCGCTGGCACTGTTGAGACGAAGCCCGTTGTGGGCAACCTCATCGAAGTCGCTGCGCAGGAGGAAATGAACGTCGAAGCCGGCACGCGCCAGCAGCATCCCGTAGAAGCCGCCGATGGCACCGCTGCCGATAATGCCGATCCTGGGCGAAACGCGGGCTGTCATGGTCAGACTCCTCGCTAGCGGTAGGTTGTGAAAGACCCCTGGCGGGCCGCTCGTGGCGTACCCCAGAGCCGCGGCGCTGGGGGCCAAGGCCGGGGCAGATTATCCGTCACTGCGCAGGGATGTATGCCTTGTGTAACACATGCACAAGGAAATTCATGTCGAAAACCCCGCGTTACAGCGGATTAACTATACTGAATCTAACGATGTCAATTTAATGGCAAGAGGAGTTCATTGTCATGCGTCGTTATCTGCGTCACCCCAGTGATATGCCGGTGGAGTTGATTCCCCTCAAACAGCCCGTGCTGACCGGGCAGCGGCTGAACAACATCAGCCTGGGCGGCGTGGCCTGCAAGTGCTGCCGCGGCTTTCAGCGCGGCAGCGCGGTGGCGATGAGATTCCCCCTGTTTGGCCAGCAAGCGCAGTATCCGGGCGTCGTGGCCTGGTGCCACAAGCAGCTGAACGATTATCTGGTCGGCATTGCCTTTACCGACGAGGACACCCTGTTTCGCGCGCGCATGGTCGAGCAGGTTTGTCAGATCGAGCACTATCGTCAGCAGCGCATGCGCGAGTTGGGCGAAGAGCTGCCAATCGAATCCGTGGCCTTGGAGTGGATTGCCGACCATGCCGCGGAGTTTGCCGAATCAGGCCTGCAATCCTGACGGCAGCGCACCAGCACAGGCCGAGCAAAGGCCGCGTGCCCATTGTCTAGCGCGGCCCTAACGCGCTAAGGTTCGATTTCCCCGCTGTGATCATCTTGCTGTGCTCCGCCACACGGGGAGCCCTGGCGGCCGGCACCCGTGACCCGACGACTCCGAACTGATGAATAGCACGATGGCTGATTTACCGATCGATGACCTCAACGTTGCCTCCAACGAAACCCTGATAACCCCTGCCCAGCTCAAGCGCGAGATTCCGCTGACCGACGCCGCCCTGCGCACAGTCGCCACCGGGCGCCAGGTGATCCGGGACATCCTCGACGGTCGCGACCATCGCCTGTTCGTGGTGGTAGGCCCCTGCTCGATTCACGACATCAAGGCCGCCCACGAGTACGCCGAGCGGCTCAAGGCGCTGGCGGCGGAACTGTCCGACAGCCTCTATCTGGTCATGCGCGTGTATTTCGAGAAGCCGCGCACCACCGTCGGCTGGAAGGGGCTGATCAACGACCCCTACATGGACGACTCGTTCAAGATCCAGGACGGCTTGCATATCGGTCGCCAGTTGCTGCGCGATCTGGCCGAAATGGGCCTGCCGACCGCCACCGAGGCGCTGGACCCGATCTCGCCGCAGTACCTGCAGGACCTGATCAGCTGGTCGGCCATTGGCGCGCGCACCACCGAATCCCAGACCCACCGCGAGATGGCCTCCGGGCTGTCCTCGGCGGTGGGCTTCAAGAACGGCACCGACGGCGGCCTGACCGTGGCCATCAACGCCCTGCAGTCGGTCTCCAGCCCCCATCGCTTCCTCGGCATCAACCAGGAAGGCGGCGTGTCCATCGTCACCACCAAGGGCAACGCCTACGGTCACGTGGTGCTGCGTGGTGGCAATGGCAAGCCCAACTACGACTCGGTCAGCGTCGCCATCTGCGAGCAGGAGCTGAGCAAGGCCGGCATCCGCCCGAACATCATGGTCGACTGCAGCCACGCCAACTCGAACAAGGACCCGGCCCTGCAGCCGCTGGTCATGGACAACGTGGCCAACCAGATTCTCGAAGGCAACCAGTCGATCGTCGGCCTGATGGTGGAAAGCCACCTGGGCTGGGGCAACCAGTCGATCCCCAAGGACCTCAGCCAGCTCAAGTACGGTGTCTCCATCACCGACGCCTGCATCGACTGGGACACCACCGAGAAGACCCTGCGCGGCATGCACGAAAAGCTCAAGGACGTGCTGCCCAAGCGCCAGCGCAGCTGATCCGCTCACTCGCGTGCATGACAAAGGCCCCGCTCGATGCGGGGCCTTTGCTTTTGCATCATGGCGCATCCCTGCGTCGCTGACGAGCCACTGCCATAAGCAGAAAGCGCAACGCCCGCCTGTGCTGAGGCGACCGTTGCGCTTGCTGGCTGATGGCGGACCTGCCCTTAGACGGTGAAGCGGGTCACCAGGGCGTTGAGATCCACCGCCAGGCGCGACAGCTCCTGGCTGGCGGCGCTGGTCTGATTGGCGCCGGCCGAGGTCTGCAGCGACAGGTCGCGGATGTTCACCAGGTTGCGATCGACTTCTCGGGCCACCTGGGCCTGTTCTTCGGCGGCGCTGGCGATGACCAGGTTGCGCTCGTTGATCTGGGCGATGGCCGCGGTGATCTGGTCCAGGGCCTCGCCGGCGGCCTGGGCCACCTCCAGGGTGGTGCGCGCGCGCTGGTTGCTCTGCTGCATGGCGCTCACGGCCTGATCGGTGCCCTGCTGGATGCCGCCGATCATCTGCTCGATTTCCTGGGTCGACTGCTGGGTGCGATGGGCCAGGGCCCGCACCTCGTCGGCGACCACGGCAAAGCCGCGCCCGGCATCGCCGGCGCGGGCGGCCTCGATCGCGGCGTTCAGGGCCAGCAGGTTGGTCTGCTCGGCGATCGAGCGGATCACATCCAGCACCTGACTGATGTTGCGCACCTTGCTGGCCAGTTGCTCCACCTCACTGGCGGTGTGGGTCACATCGGTGGCCAGCTGATTGATCGAATCGACCGTCTGCAGCACCTGCTGGCGGCCGTGACGGGCGGTCTTGTCCGACTCGCCGGAGGCCTGGGAGGTGCTGACCGCATTCTGCGCCACCTCCTCGACCGCCACCGTCATCTCGTTCACGGCGGTGGCCGCCTGCTCGATCTCGTTGTTCTGCTCATGCAGGCCGCGGGTCGAGTCTTCGGTCACCGCATTGAGTTCCTCGGCCGCCGAGGCCAGTTGAGTGGAAGAGTCGGCGATCTGCTGGATGGTGTCGCGCAGGCTCGCCTGCATGGCCTTGAGCGCGGTCAGCAGCTCCGCCGGTTCGTCGCTGCCCTGCGCCGAGATGGTCTGGGTGAGATCGCCGCGGGCGATCACCTTGGCCGCACTCACGGCCTGTTGCAGGGGCGTCACTATGCTGCGGGTGAACAGCCAGGCCAGCGTCACCGTCAGCACAGCGGCCAATGCGATGGTCAGCATGACCCAGGCGAAGGAATCTTTATAGGCGGCCTGGGCGGCATCGGCCGCCGCCTTGCTGCCTTCGCGGTTGATCGACAGCAGTTCGACCAGGGCCTTGGTCATGGCATCGGCGTGCTGGTTGATCTCGCCATTGAGCACCTCCACGGCCTGCTCGCGCTGGCCCTGGACGATCAGCCCCACCGCCTGCTGGGAAAGCTGCAGGTAGGCCTGCAGGGCGCCTTCGAGGCGCTGGAAGGTGGCGCGCTCTTCGGCCGTGGTGACGCGTTTTTGATACGCATCGCGCAGTGCGCTGAGCTCATTGAGCAGCTGGCCATAGGTCGCATGGTTGTTCTGCTGCAACTGGGTGTCCGTGACCACCGCCATGCGCATGGTCAGCGCCCGCACCCGCAACACCGTCTGATTGAGATCGCTCAACGCGGCTATGCTCGGCAGCCAGTTGTTATCGACCTCGGCGGACTGCTGGTTCATGTACGCCATCTGCTTGAGGCTGAAGGCGCCGAGCAACAGCACCATCAGGCCGATCAGGCCGAAACTCAGGGCCGAGCGCTGGGCGATTCTTAGATTTCTTAGAGACATGCCGCTACTCCTGTCGATTTCACCGACCCGCTAACCAGGCAGGCCTGCGGGCTGGACTACTTGAAATAAAAGACACTGCTCAATAGTAGCGGCTTAAGCGCCTGTAACTTTAGGAGATTTGCCGAAAATGGCGGATCAAGATGGCCGATCCGCATTCTGTGTCAGAGCTGCAGTTCCAGCAGCGGCTGGACTCACTCGACTTGAAAGCGCTGTTCGGCGAGCTTGCGGTCGCCCTGGAACACCAGGAAATGCCACTGACCCGGAACGATCTCATAGGGCTCGCTGAACTCGAAGGCCATGGTGTCCAGGGGCGCCTCGGGCACCAGTTTCTGCACCACCACGAACTTGTCGTGGCGCTTGCCGTCGGGCGTGATCACGCCCGGAGTGAGGTACAGGAGAGTCAGCGGTTCGGCATCGGCCGTCTTGCCGCTCAGGCGGTAGCGCAAGCCGAACTTGCTGCCGAGCTTGGCCGGCACCTGGTCGGTGCGCTCGATGGGCTGATTGCTGCGCGTGAGGACACGCTCGCCTGGCTGGAAATCCTGGTGCTGGGTGAGGAACAGGCCGTACTCCACGCTGCCCTCCACCTTCACTTCGGCTTGAGCCAAGCCGGCCATCAACATGAGTGCGACCAGCGCACCTAAAGGACGATATTGCATCTCGCGCTCCTGGTTTGGGATGGGCGCGAGCTTATGACGCGGGCATGACAACTTCGTGACAGCCTAGCGCTCAGCGCCGCGCCAGGCGCGCCCGCTCAGGGGCTGGCGAACACCTCGGCGAACAGGTCGTTCATCGCCCGGTAGGCGCGCGCGGCCACCTGCGGGTGGTACTGGTTGCGTCCCGGGACATCGGCCTGAGGATTGGTGAACGAATGCACAGCGCCGCCATAGCTGATCAGCTGCCAGTCGACCTGCGCCGCCTTCATCTCGGCCATGAAGGCGTCCACCTGGGCCGGTGGCACCGTGGGGTCATCGGCGCCGTGCAGCACCAGCACCGGCGCCTGGATGCGCCGGGCATCGCTCGGGTCAGGCGTATCCAGATTGCCATGAAAGGACACGAAGGCCTGCAAGGGCGCGCCCGAACGCGCCAGTTCCAGCACCGCCCCGCCGCCGAAGCAGAAGCCAATGGCCGCCACTTTCGCGGTATCCAGGGCGACCTCGTCGGCCTGCGCCCTGAGTACCTCAACGGAGGCCCGGGCTCGCTTGCGCATTTCCGGTCGGTCGGCACGCAAGGCAGCCGCCGCCGCGCCGGCCTGCTCGGCGTTGCTCGGGCGAATGTCCTTGCCATAAAGGTCGGCCATAAACACCACGTAACCTTCCTCGGCGACCAGCGCGGCCTGGCGCACGGAATTGTCGCTGACGCCCATCCAGTCCGGCACCATCAGGATTCCCGGGCGCGGCGCACTGATGCTGTCGTCATAGATCAGGCGACCCTCGAAGGCCATGCCGTCGATTTCGTAAGGGACCGGCTTGACCAGCATGGCGGCTTGGGCGAGATCGCCTGAAGCAGCGATGGCGAGGACCAGAGTTAGCGCTGAGGCCTTCATTGGCGTGCTCCCGTGGGCTGAATAGTTCCTTACACAGTAGCGCCCGGCGATCGACTGGCAAAAAAAGATTCTTCGCGGAATCAGGGGAAAGAGCGAATTGACAGTCAGGGAAATGGGTAGATTGGCAGTCGCCAAACACACTAACCCCCAGTCCCTGCTGTCGCCGTGCATCCTATTGATCTTGCCGCTTTCTGGCCAGGCTACGAGGTCGTTGCCTGCCGCCCCGCCGCTGAAAACACCCTGCTGATTGAACTGGAGCCCCAGGCCAACCGGTTACCCCAGTGTGGGCGCTGTGGCCAGCCCAGTCCGTTGATCCACGAGCGGCGCATGCGCCAGGTGCGTGACCGTGACCTGCTGGACCAGCGTGTTGTTCTCCAGCTACCCGTGCGACGCGTCGACTGCCTGACCTGTGGACGCGTGACCGAGCGGATCGACTGGTTGATGCCGGCCGCACGCCTGACTCGACGCTTGCAGATCTGGCTCGAAGGCCTTTTGCAGCTCTTGCCGATCAGCCACGTC
>JBFHKK010000055.1:0-9937 GCA_041595475.1 Pseudomonas sp.
CTGTCGGCTGTGCACCAGCACATGATCGACCAGTTCTGGTCGCCACGCGTGAACAAGCGTACCGACGAGTGGGGCGACACCTTCGAGGGGCGGATGAAGTTCGGCCTGGAAGTGATCAAGGCGGTGCGCGCCGAGGTCGGTGCCGACTTCTGCGTGGGCCTGCGCATCTCCGGTGACGAGTTCCACCCGGACGGCCTCTCCCACGAGGACATGAAGCAAATCGCCGCCTATTACGATGCCACCGGCCTGATCGACTTTATCGGTGTGGTCGGCTCGGGCGCCGACACGCACAACACCCTGGCCAACGTCATCCCCAACATGAGCTATCCGCCGGAGCCCTTCCTGCATTTGGCCGCCGGGATCAAGGAAGTGGTCAAGGTGCCGGTGCTGCACGCGCAGAACATCAAGGACCCGAACCAGGCCACCCGCATCCTCGAGGGCGGCTACGTGGACATGGTCGGCATGACCCGCGCGCACATCGCCGACCCGCACCTGATCGCCAAGATCAAGATGGGCCAGGTCGATCAGATCAAGCAGTGCGTCGGCGCCAACTACTGCATCGACCGCCAGTACCAGGGCCTGGACGTGCTCTGCATCCAGAACGCCGCGACCAGCCGCGAATACATGGGCGTGCCGCACATCATCGAGAAATCCACCGGGCCCAAGCGCAAGGTGGTGGTGGTCGGCGGCGGCCCGGCCGGCATGGAGGCGGCGCGCGTCGCCGCCGAGCGCGGCCACGACGTGACCCTGTTCGAGAAGAAGGACCAGCTCGGCGGGCAGATCACCACCGCCTCCAAGGCCCCGCAGCGCGACCAGATCGCCGGCATCACCCGCTGGTACCAGCTGGAGCTGGCGCGCCTGAACGTCGATCTGCGGCTGAACACGGGCGCCGACGTGGCGACCATCCAGGACCTGCGCCCGGACATCATCGTCCTGGCCAACGGCGGCCATCCCTTCCTCGAGCAGAACGAGCATTGGGGCGCGGCCGAAGGCCTGGTGGTGAGCAGCTGGGACGTGCTCGACGGCAAGGTGGCGCCGGGCAAGAACGTACTGGTCTACGACACCATCTGCGAGTTCACCGGCATGTCGGTGGCCGACTTCCTGGCCGACAAGGGCAGCCAGGTGGAGATCGTCACCGACGACATCAAGCCCGGCGTGGCCATGGGCGGCACCACCTTCCCCACCTACTACCGCAGCATGTACCCCAAGGAAGTGATCATGACCGGCGATCTGATGCTGGAGAAGGTCTACCGCGAGGGCGACAAGCTGGTGGCGGTGCTCGAGAACGAGTACACCGGCGCCAAGGAAGAGCGGGTGGTCGACCAGGTGGTGGTGGAGAACGGCGTGCGGCCCGATGAGAGCCTCTACTACGCACTCAAGGAAGGCTCGCGCAACAAGGGCCAGATCGACATCGAGGCGCTGTTCGCGATCAAGCCGCAGCCATGCCTGAGCGAGGCCGGCGACGGCTACCTGCTGTTCCGCATCGGCGACTGCGTGGCCCAGCGCAACACCCATGCGGCCATCTACGACGCCCTGCGCCTGTGCAAGGACTTCTAGCAACAACCCGGGGTGGCTCAACCGCGCAGGCCTGAGCCACCCGGCGGACGTCCAGACGAAGCTGGGCATCCGCCGACATCGATGCGGGGTTACAGCTGCGGCTGACCCGCCCTGAGTGGTTATTCGGTCCCGGCAAGGAGACCAAGAGATGTTGAATACCCTGCTGCCCCTACTGCTGTTCGCCGCGCTCGGCCTGGCCGTGCTCGGCGCAGCCAAGCGCTTCCTCATGTGGCGCCGCGGCAAGCCGGCCCAGGTCGACTGGATCGGCGGGCTGCTGGCCATGCCCCGTCGCTACCTGGTCGACCTGCACCACGTGGTCGAGCGCGACAAGTACATGTCCAAGACCCACGTGGCGACGGCCGGCGGCTTCGTCCTGGCCGCCGTACTGGCGATCCTGGTGCACGGTTTCGGCCTGCACAGCAAGATCCTCGGCTTCGCCCTGCTGGCCGCCAGCGTGCTGATGTTCGTCGGCGCCCTGTTCGTCGCCAAGCGCCGCCAGAATCCCCCGGCGCGGCTGTCCAAGGGCCCGTGGAACCGCCTGCCGAAGAGCCTGATGGCGTTCTCGGTCAGCTTCTTTATCGTCACCCTGCCGGTGGCCGGCATTCTCCCCGAGGGCTTCGGCGGCTGGCTGCTGGCGCTGATCCTGGCCGTCGGCGTGGCCTGGGGCGTGTCCGAGCTGTTCCTCGACATGACCTGGGGCGGGCCGATGAAGCATGCCTTCGCCGGTGCCCTGCACCTGGCCTGGCACCGCCGCGCCGAACGCTTCGGCGGCGGTCGCTCGAGCGGCCTCAAACCGCTCGACCTGGATGATCGCAGCGCGCCCCTGGGCGTGGCGAAACCCACCGACTTCACCTGGAACCAGCTGCTCGGCTTCGACGCCTGCGTGCAGTGCGGCAAGTGCGAGGCCATGTGCCCGGCCTTCGCCGCCGGCCAGCCGCTCAATCCGAAGAAGCTGATCCAGGATATGGTCATCGGCCTGGCCGGGGGCAACGACGCCAAGTTCGCCGGCAGCCCCTACCCGGGCATTGCCCTCGGTGAGCACGGCGGCGGGCCGCACCAGCCGATCGTGGTCCAGGGCGGCAAGGGCCTGGTCGAAGCCGACACCCTCTGGTCCTGCACCACGTGCCGCGCCTGCGTCGAGGAGTGCCCGATGATGATCGAGCACGTCGACGCCATCGTCGACATGCGCCGCCACCTGACCCTGGAGAAAGGCGCCACCCCGAACAAGGGCGCCGAAGTGCTGGACAACCTGATCGCCACCGACAACCCCGGCGGCTTCGCCCCCGGCGGGCGGCTGAACTGGGCGGCGGATCTGAACCTGCCGCTGCTCGCCGACAAGCAGGAAACCGACGTGCTCTTCTGGGTCGGCGACGGCGCCTTCGACATGCGCAACCAGCGCACCCTGCGCGCCTTCGTCAAGCTGCTCAAGGCCGCCCAGGTCGACTTCGCCGTGCTCGGTCTGGAAGAACGCGACAGCGGCGACGTGGCCCGCCGCCTGGGCGACGAAGCGACCTTCCAGAGCCTGGCCAAGCGCAACATCGCGACCCTGAACAAGTACCGCTTCAAGCGCATCGTCACCTGCGACCCGCACAGCTTCCATGTGCTGAAGAACGAATACGGGGCGCTCGGCGGCCACTACCAGGTGCTGCACCACAGCACCTACCTGGATCAGCTGATCGCCGCGCAAAAGCTCAACCTCGGCCAGCACAAGGGCGGCAGCGTGACCTATCACGACCCCTGCTACCTGGGCCGCTACAACGGCGAGTACGAGGCCCCACGCAAGGTGCTCAAGGCCATCGGCATCGAGGTGCGCGAGATGGAGCGCTCCGGCTTCCGTTCGCGCTGCTGCGGCGGCGGGGGTGGCGCGCCCATCACCGACATCCCCGGCAAGCAGCGGATTCCCGACATGCGCATGGTCGACATCAAGGAGACCGGTGCCGAGCTGGTGGCCGTGGGCTGCCCGCAGTGCACCGCCATGCTCGAAGGCGTGGTGGCACCGCGGCCGGAGATCAAGGACATCGCCGAACTGGTCGCCGATGTGCTGCTCGAGGCCCCGGCCCCGGCGAAAACGCCGCAACCGGCCAAGCCGCAAGCCCTGGAGGTGCACTGATGAGCGAGATCATCCGCCGCGATCCGCGTGCCGAGTGGATCGCCCGTAACCGCCTGCACCCGCTGCACGCGGCCATGCAGACGGCCCAGACCAGCTGGATGGGCCCCAACGGCGTCATCCGCAAGAATCCCCACGCGGTCGGTTTCATCGGCCCCAACGGCATCAAGCGCATCGACCGCAGCGGCGCCCAGCAGGGCGGCAGCCAGAAGCGCGCGGCCGCCAGCCAGGCGGTGCAGCTGCCACTGCATGTGGTCGAGCAGCCGGCCTACTACATCGCCGTGGTTCCGGACATGGTCGGCGGCCGCCTCTCGGCCCACGACAAGGACCTGCTGGGCCTGGCCCACAAACTGGCCGCCGACGGCGGTGCGGTGGTCGCCGTGGTCTTCGGCGAACACAAGGAGAGCGCCTTCGACAGCGCCGGCGTCGACCGCCTGTTGCAGATCGCGGGCGAGGCCTTCGACGGCTATGCCCCGGAGCAGCGGGTGCTGGCCCTGAGCGCCGTGGAAAGCCAGCTGGCGCCGCGCCACTGGCTGCTGCCGGACAGCCGCAGCGGCGGCGCCGAACTGGGCCGGCGCCTCGCCGCCAAGCTCGGCGAGCGCCCGGCCACGCGGGTCTGGCAGGTCGCCGAGGGCCAGTGCATCGGCCGCGCCGGATCCGGCCAGCAGGACCTGGCGCGCAAGGCGCCACGGCTGATCCTGGCCGCCGCCGAGTGCGCCGAGCCGGTCAGCGATAGCCGCCACGAGGTGCGCGCGCTGGCCCTGGACAGCCAGGTCCCGCGCAGCCTGCCGCGCATCGAGGATCTCGGCGCGGTGGCGGTCAACCCGGCGCTGATCCCCATGGCCGAGGCCGAGTTCATCCTCTCCGGCGGCAACGGGGTCAAGGACTGGAACCTGTTCCACCGCGCCGCCGAGGTGCTTGGCGCCACCGAGGGCGCCTCGCGGGTGGCGGTCGACGACGGCCACATGCCGCGCAACCGCCAGGTCGGCGCCACCGGCACCTGGGTCACCGCGCGGGTCTACCTGGCCGTCGGCATTTCCGGCGCCATCCAGCACCTGCAGGGCATCGGCGCCTGCGACAAGGTGGTGGCGGTGAACATGGACCCGGGCTGCGACATGATCAAGCGCGCCGACCTCTCGGTGATCGGCGAGTCGGCGGCCATTCTCCAGGCGCTGATCGAACGGGTCAGCGCCCATCGCCAGGGCGCTGCCCGCGATGCGGCCTGAAGCCCTGACCGCCCGTCCCCGGGCACTTCGCGACTTTTCCCGGCTCGCGCCGGGTGACAGGTGAGCCATGACTGACTTGAACATCATCACCCTGGTCTCGGTGGGCGCCCACCCCACCTCGGGCCGTGCCCGCCGCGCCGAGCAGGATTCCCGCGCGGTCGAGCTGGGCCTGCGCCTGGTCGGCGAGCGACTGCAACTGCTGCACGCCGGCGATCCCCAGGAGGAGGCCCTGCGCGCCTATCTGGGCATGGGCCTGGCGGAAATGGCCGTGCTCGAGCAGCCCCAGCACGCCGATGCCCTGCCGGTCCTCAGCGAATACCTGCGCGAGGCCGGCGCCCAGCTGGTGCTCACCGGCAGCCAGGCGGAGACCGGCGAGGGCTCGGGCATGCTGCCCTTCCTCCTGGCCGAGCGCCTGGGCTGGCCGCTGGTGGTCGGCCTGGCCGAGGTGGAGAAGGTCGAGAACGGCATGGCCCAGGTGCTCCAGGCCCTGCCGCGCGGCCAGCGCCGGCGCCTGCGGGTGCGCCTGCCGTTTCTCGCCAGCGTCGACAACGCCGCCCCGGCCCCGCGCCAGAGCGCCTTCGGCCCGGCCCGCCGCGGCCAGCTGCGGGCCGAGGAAGTGGCCGTGGTCGAGGACGAGCTGCTCGCCGAAGCCCAGCTGCAGCCGGCCCGGCCGCGGCCCAAGCGGCTCAAGGTGATCAAGGCCAAGACCGGCGCCGAACGCATGAAGGCGGCCACCGCCAAGGCCTCAGGGGGCGGCGGTCAGGTGCTCAAGGACGTCTCGCCAGAAGAGGGGGCAGAGGCTATCTTCAAGCTATTGCTGGAGGAAGGCGTGCTGCGCTGAGCGCGGCCGCCTTGCAACCGAGGGAGGACGAGCAACCATGATGCATGCCGATCTGATCGACCAGGAAGACTTCCGCGATCGCCTGGTGGCCCTGGGCTTCCCCATCCCGGCCGACGCCAGCGCCGAGCAGGCGTGCCAGCAGGCGGTCAGCGCCCTCACCCCGGAGCGGGCCAAGGCCCTGCGGCGTCTGGTGGAGGAGTTGCTGGGCGGCAACGCCACCCTGCTGCCGAACGTGCGCGAAGCCATCTCGCGCACCCTGCTGCCGGCGCTGGCACCGCGCTGAGCGGGCTGCGCGCAAGCCGCTGAACCAAGACAAGGGGCGCCGATCGGCGCCCCTTGGCGTTTCTGCCTGACGCCGGCGGCGTCAGTCGCCGCGCAGCTTCTCCGGATGCAGGATGCGCACGCTGGCGAAGGTCGACTCGCCCTGGGCCCGGGTCAGCGCCGCCATGGCCGTGGAGGAGGACGGCCGCATCAGGTCCTCGGGCACCGCCACCACGCCCACCACGCTGGCCGCCTGGCCGGTGCGCTCGTCCCTCGGCGGAATGCCGAAGTACTCGCGGTAGCACTTGGAGAAGTGCGGGGTGGAGACGAAGCCGCAGACCGAGGCCACCTCTATGATCGACATCGAGGTCTGCTTGAGCAGCTGGCGCGCGCGGATCAGCCGCAGCTTCAGGTAGTAGCGCGACGGCGAGCAGTGCAGGTACTTCTGGAACAGGCGCTCGAGCTGGCGGCGCGAGACATCGACATAGGACGCCAGCTCGTCGAGCTCGATCGGCTCCTCCAGATTGGCCTCCATAAGCGCGACTATCTCCTGCAGCTTCGGCTGGTTGGTGCCGAGCATGTGCTTGAGCGGCACGCGCTGATGGTCCTGCTCGTTGCGGATGCGCTCGTAGATGAACATCTCGGAGATGGCCGCGGCCAGCTCGCGGCCGTGCTCGCGGCTGATCAGGTGCAGCATCATGTCCAGCGGCGCGGTGCCGCCCGAGGAGGTGTAGCGGTTGCGATCGATGGAGAACAGCCGGGTGCTGACGCAGGCACGGGGGAAGGCCTCCTGCATCGCCGCCAGGCACTCCCAGTGCACACTGCACTCGTAGCCATCGAGGGCCCCGGCCTTGGCCAGGGCCCAGCTGCCGGTGCACACGGCGCCCATCTGACGGCCGTGACGGGCCTGCACCTGCAGCCAGTGCAGGTGTTCGCGGGTGACGCTGTGCTGAATGTCGATACCGCCGCAGACCATCAGCAGATCCAGCGCCGGGGCGCTTTCCAGGCTGGCATCCGGGGTGATCTGCAGGCCATCGCTGGCGCACACCGGCTCGCCGTTCTGGGTCAGGGTGTGCCAGCGGTACAGCTCCTTGCCGGACAGCTGATTGGCCATGCGCAGCGGCTCGACGGCCGAGGCCAGGGAAATCAGGGTGAAGTTGTCTAGCAGCAGAAAGCCGATCGACTGGGGGACGGGACTTTGGGGGCCGGCCCCTGGGGTGGACTGCGACATCGGTAAAGCCCTCACGCTAGCACGTCGATGAGCCCTCGCGGGTGGGGCTCTTGATCTGGTGGTCCTGGTCGCTCGCGGCCCAGAACGGTCCGAGTCAGAAGGCAAGGGCCGTGCCTAAATGTATAGCCTGCTCGATGAAATTGGCCGGCCGGCTCTGATGGCCGACCCCTGGGCCTTGGCAGGAACGACAAAAGCATTCTGATCGCGACCATGGCCAGCGTCGAACCAGGGTCGTTGAGCATTCCAGTAGCACCACTGATGCGACTCATTGTCACGCGCTACCGATACGCGTAACAAGGGTAACGGACGAGCGGTCATTTTTTGGCCTGCTGGTTTCCGCCGCAGTCCTTCGACGTCAGCCACGCAGCAGGGCGCGCCGGCGATGCCGCGCACCGGTGCACCCTGTTCGTCCGGCGCACCGGCCACGTGCGTGGTCCGCCGGCCGCGCGCCGAAATGAGCGCGGTCAGCACTCGATGGCGTTGACCGCCAGGCCGCCGCGGGAGGTTTCCTTGTACTTGTCGTGCATGTCGGCACCGGTATCGCGCATGGTGCGGATCACCCGGTCGAGGGAGATGAAATGCTCACCGTCGCCGCGCAGGGCCATCTGCGCGGCATTGATCGCCTTGACCGCGGCGATCGCGTTGCGCTCGATGCAGGGCACCTGGACCAGGCCGCCGACCGGGTCGCAGGTCAGCCCCAGGTTATGCTCCAGGCCGATCTCGGCGGCGTTCTCCAGCTGCTCGGGGCTGGCGCCGAGAATCTCCGCCAGGCCGGCGGCGGCCATGGCGCAGGCCGAACCGACCTCGCCTTGGCAACCGACTTCGGCGCCGGAGATCGAGGCGTTCTTCTTGCAGAGGATGCCCACGGCGGCGGCCGCCAGCAGGTAGTCGACCACGTCGGCCTCGCTCACCGCCGGGCTGAAGCGCACGAAATAGTGGAGCACCGCCGGGATGATGCCGGCCGCGCCATTGGTCGGTGCGGTCACCATGCGCCCGCCGGCGGCGTTCTCCTCGTTGACCGCCAGGGCGAACAGGTTGACCCACTCCATGCCGCTCAGGGTCGAGCCGATCACGTTGGGCTTGCTCATCTGCTGCAGGCTGCGGTGCAGCTTGGCCGCGCGGCGCTGCACCTTGAGCCCGCCGGGCAGCGTGCCTTCGTGCTTGAGCCCGTTCTCCACGCACTCGCACATGGCCTGCCACAGGCGCATCAGCCCGGCGCGGATCTCAGCCTCGCTGCGCCAGGCCTTCTCGTTCTCCATCATCAGCTGCGAGACGCGCAGGCCATGCTGCTTGCACAGGCTGAGCAACTCGGCGGCGCTGGAGAAGTCGTAGGGCAGCTCGGTGCTGTCCTGATCCAGCTGGCCGGCCGCCGCCTGTTCGGCGTCCACCACGAAACCGCCGCCCACCGAGTAGTAGGTGTCGCTGTGCAGCGTCTGACCCTCGGCGTCGAAGGCCGTCAGGGTCATGGCATTGGGGTGGTAGGGCAGGTTCTCGTCGAGTAGCCGCATATCGCGCGGCCAGTCGAAGGCGATGGCCAGACGCCCGTCCAGCAGCAGCGTGCCACTGGCGCGCAGCGCCTCGATGCGCGGGGCGATCAGACTCGGGTCGATGCTGTCCGGCCATTCGCCCATCAGGCCCATGATCACCGCGGTGTCGCTGCCATGGCCGACCCCGGTGGCCGACAGCGAGCCGTACAAGCGCACCTCGACCCGCGCGATGCGCTCGAGCAGGCGCCGCTCGCGCAGGGCGCCGAGGAACAGCGCCGCCGCGCGCATGGGGCCCACGGTGTGCGAGCTGGAGGGTCCGATTCCGATCTTGAACAGGTCGAATACGCTAATGGCCACGACTATCTCCCGAACTGGCTACCGCTAAAGGGGCCATGATCGAGCTTTCCCCGGGACACTGACGTCCCACACCGACCCGCCCGTATCCAATTCCGCCAAGGGTCCTGGCAGGCGCCGCTGCGCCACGGCCATGGCGAAGCGGCCGATGCTGACTATGCTCAAAGCCGCGTCCAGCGCGCAGAGTTCAAGAGCGCCGGCGGCGATGTCGCGGCGCAACATGCGAGCGTCGCACGCCGACAATCGCCCCGGCTTCAAGGCTATATCGTGAGGTCAGCCCATTTCGTCGCTCCCAGCGCCCAAGCGCGCCAGGAGACCGCAGCAGCACCGCTTCGGACCGAAGATCGATAAGCGCGAGTGCCCCCCGGGAGCAGCCGCCGAACAACAAATTTCGGAAGTACGCGCGGCTCAGGACGAGCCGTGAAGCCCCAAGGGATCGGCTTTCACAACACTGCCAGAGGATTTGCAAGGCCGCTTGCCGGATGGCGCCGAACGCTTGCTGATCCCCACTCGAACACGACCCGGGCCGATACCCACCCGGAGGGTCGCCGAGCGGGCCAGCGTGGCCGGCGTCCGCCAGCAGCAGTGCTGCGCAGCCCAACCAGTCATGCCCAACCACACAGGCAAGAGCAGTCGACATCACCCGCAGGGGCCAGGCCCCGGCGCTCTACGGGTTCCATGTAGCTGATCTGGATGTCCACTGAAGGGGAAACGTTCATGCGGTCAGGAAAAATCGTCGTCGAAAACCTCTACAAGGTCTTCGGCCAGAACCCACAGGAAGCCATAGAGCTGCTCAAGGAAGGCTGGAGCAAGGACAAGATCCTCGCCGAGAAGAACGCGGTGATCGGCGTCAGCGACGTCTCCTTCAGCGTC
>JBFHKK010000056.1:0-9930 GCA_041595475.1 Pseudomonas sp.
ACTCGGGACTTCTCCGTCGAGATCGATCCACGCACCGTGACCGCGGACCGCATCCGCCACCTCATCGGGCTCGGCATCAACCGCATGAGTCTCGGCGTGCAGGACTTCGACCCTGCGGTTCAGCGCGCCGTGAACCGGATCCAGAGCGTGGCGGACACCCGCGCGATCATTCAGGCCGCCAGGAGCAACGGGATCCGCTCGGTGAGCATCGACCTGATCTACGGCCTGCCGCTGCAGAACCCGGAGAGTTTCGCCCGTACGGTGGCCGAGGTGATCGCCCTACAGCCGGACCGGCTGTCGCTGTTCAACTATGCCCACCTGCCCGAGCGCTTTGCGCCACAGCGACGCATCGACAGCCGCGACCTGCCCGCCGCGGCGGCCAAGTTGGCGATGCTGCAGGGCAGCATCGAGCAGCTGGGCGCCGCCGGCTACCGCTATATCGGCATGGACCACTTCGCCCTGCCCCACGACGAACTGGCCTATGCCCAGGAGGACGGCCGCCTGCAACGCAATTTCCAGGGCTACACCAGCCACGGCCACTGCGACCTGATCGGCCTGGGCGTCTCGGCCATCAGCCAGGTGGGCGATCTCTACTGCCAGAACAGCAGCGACCTGAACGACTATCAGCAATGCCTCGGCCAGGGCCAGCTGGCCACCCGCCGCGGCCTGCACTGCTCAGACGACGATCGCCTCAGGCGCGCGGTGATTCAGCAGCTGATCTGCCACTTCGCCCTGGATTTCGGCGAGATCGAGCAGGCCTTCGCCATCGACTTTCGCCACTACTTCGCCGCCTGCTGGCCGCAGCTCGAGCAGATGCACCGCGACGGCCTGATCGAGCTGAACCAGGCCGGCATCGAGGTGCGTCCGGCCGGTCGCCTGCTGGTGCGCTCGCTGTGCATGCTGTTCGACCGTTACCTGGGCGAACAGGGCCGCCAGCGTTTTTCCCGGGTGATCTAGACCGGGCTCGGGGCTGCGCGGCGCGGCCTTCTGCGCCAGACTAGGGACGACGGCGCCACTGCGACTGAGACCCGAGAGCCATGCCCAGCCCCATTACCGCCTACCGCGGGAGCATTCTGCACAGCCTGGCCGACCCGACCGTGGTGGGCGTCGAACAGTCCTACCAGTATTTCGCCGACGGCGTGCTGGTAGTCGAGGATGGCCGGATACTGGGCGCCGGTCCGGCTGCCGAGTGGCTGCCCCGGTTGGCCGGCGCCAAGCTGATCGAATACCCCGATGCGCTCCTGGTGCCCGGGTTCATCGATTGCCATACGCACTTCCCGCAGACCGGCATGATCGCCTCCTACGGCGAGCAGCTGCTCGACTGGCTGAACCGCTATGCCTTTCCGGCCGAGCGCCTATGTGCCGACCCGAGCTACTGCGCCGAACTCGCTCAGCGCTTCCTGAGCGAATTGCTGCGCTGCGGCACCACCACCGCCCTGGTTTTCGCCAGCGTGCATGCCCATTCGGTGGATGCGCTGTTCGAAGCCGCCCGCGCCCTGAACCTGCGCCTGATCGCCGGCAAGGTGCTGATGGACCGCAACGCCCCGGCGGACCTGCTCGACAGCGCGCAGTCCGGCTACCAGGAGAGCCGCGCATTGATCGAGCGCTGGCACGGCCAGGGCCGCCTGCACTATGCGCTGACCCCGCGCTTCGCCGCCACCAGCAGCCCCGCGCAGTTGCGCCTGGCCGGTCAACTCTTCCAGGAATACCCCGACCTGTACCTGCATACCCACCTGTCCGAGAACCGCGCGGAGATCGACTGGGTCAGGGCGCTGTTCCCCGAGCGCGCCGGCTACCTCGACGTCTACGACCACTATGGCCTGGTCGGCCCGCGCGCGGTCTTCGCCCACGGCCTGCACCTGTGCGACGGCGAGTGCCGGCGCCTGGCCGAGGCCGGGTCGGCGATCGCCTTCTGCCCCACTTCCAACCTCTTTCTCGGCAGTGGTCTGCTCGACCTGCCACGACTCGAGCGCCATGGCGTGCGCGTCGGTCTGGGCAGCGACATCGGCGCCGGTACCAGCTTCAGCCAGTTGCAGACACTGAACGAAGCCTACAAGGTGATGCAACTGCAGGGGCAGCGGCTCGATCCCTTCAAGTCCCTGTACCTGGCCACCCTCGGCGGCGCCCGGGCACTCTACCTGGACGACAAGATCGGCAATTTCGCCCCGGGCAAGGAAGCCGATTTTTTGGTCCTCGACTACCGGGCCACGCCGCTGCTGGCCTACCGCCTGCAACAGGCGACCAGCCTGGCGGAGCAACTCTTCGCCCTGACCATCCTCGGCGACGACCGGGTGGTGAAAGAGACCTTCGTCGCCGGCCGCTGCGTGCACAGACGCGCCTGAAAGGACCGGACAAAGGCGCAGCTGGCACTAACAAATCCACCGGCCAGGCCCGTACAATGCCGGCCTTGTGCCGCTGACAAGAGTCGCCAGGGTCCGTCAATGATCGAAGCCAGCTGGATTGCATTCGCCTTCATCATGGGGCTCATCGTGCGGGCCGCCGGGCTGCCGCCGCTGGTCGGCTACCTGGGCGCTGGCTTCCTCCTCGCCGCCCTCGGCGAGCACCTGGGCATGGGCCCGCAGGACAGCGTGGCACTGAGCCACATCGCCCATCTGGGGGTGCTGCTGCTGCTGTTCACCGTCGGCCTCAAGCTCAAGCCCAGCAGCCTGGCCAAACATGAGGTGATCGGCGGCGGCCTGCTGCATTTCACCGTCTCCAGCCTGATCTTCCTGCCGGCCACCCAGTGGGTCTCGGGCCTGCCCTGGGAGCAGGCGCTGGTGCTGGCCATGGCCCTGTCCTTCTCCAGTACCGTACTGGCGGCCAAGGTCCTGGAAAGCAAGCGCGAGCTGCGCGCCTTCCACGGGCGTCTGGCGATAGGCGTGCTGATCATCCAGGACCTGATCGCCCTGGTGGTGATGAGCGTGGCCAATGGCAATGCGCCCTCGACCTGGGCGCTGCTGGTGTTCGGCCTGCCGCTGTTGCGCCCGCTGCTGTTCCGCCTGCTCGATGCCAGCGGCCACGAGGAGCTGATGGTGCTGCTCGGCCTGCTGCTGGCCCTAGTGGTCGGCGGCTACGGCTTCGATACCCTGGGCCTGAGTTCGGAGCTGGGCGCGCTGGCCTTCGGCGCCATGCTGGCCAAGCATCCGCGGGCGGTGGAGCTGTCCAAATCGCTGTGGAGCATCAAGGAAGTCTTTTTGGTCGGCTTCTTCCTGCAGATCGGCATCGGCGGCCTGCCGGACGCCGATGCCCTGCTGTTCGCCCTGCTCATGACGGCGCTGCTGCCGCTCAAGGGGCTGCTGTTCTTCGGCCTGTTTCTGCTGTTCCGCCTGCGCGCGCGCAGTGCCTTCATCAGCAGCCTGAGCCTGACCAACTACAGCGAGTTCGGCCTGATCGTCACCGCCGTGGTGCTGCCGCAGTGGACCATTCCCCTGGCCATCACCATGGCCCTGTCCTTCGTGATTTCCGCCCAGCTCAACCGCATCGCCCACCCGCTCTATGAGCGCCTGGCCACCCGACTGATTCCCTTCGAGCGCAACATCCGCCATCCCGACGAGCAGCCGATCTCCCTGGGCGATGCGCAGATTCTGATCATCGGCATGGGCCGCACCGGGCGCGCGGCCTACGATCACCTGGCGAACAAGGGCTTCAAGCTGATCAGCCTGGATTCCGACCCCATGATGATCGAACTCAGTACCCGCGAAGGCCGCCGCGTGCAGTTCGGTGACGCCGAGGACCAGATGTTCTGGCAGTCCTTGGAAATGCCGCGGATCGAGGCGGTGATCCTGGCCCTGAACGACCAGGAAGCCAAGGTCATCTCCACCCAGAAACTGCGCGAGCGCGGCTTTGCCGGGCTGATCGTGTCCCACGCCATGTATGAGGATATCGCTCAACGCATCATGGACGCCGGCGCCGACCGCACCTACCTGACCATGAGCGAAGCCGGCACCGGCCTGGCCGAGCACGTGGCCCACGAGTTGCAGCCCAGCGCCTGAATGCGCCCTTGAAAAAACGCCGGCGGCCGACTGCACTGGCTTGAACAGCCTGCAGTTCATCGGGAGTCCGCAATGCCCATGGATCCGCCGCAGCTGCTGCGCCAGCTGTTCGCCAATGCCGTCGCCGCCGTTCACCCGCGCCAGTTGCTGCCCGACCAGCTGCCGGCCGAGCGCGACGGGCGGCTGATCGTCATCGGCGCCGGCAAGGCCGCCGCGGCCATGGCCGAGGTGCTCGAGCAGCACTGGCGCGGGGAGATTTCCGGGCTGGTGGTCACGCCCTACGGGCATGGCGCCTGCTGCCGCCAGATCGAACGGGTCGAGGCCGCCCACCCGCTGCCCGATGCCGCCGGCGAGCGTTTCGCCCGCCGGGTGCTGCAGCGCGTCAGCGGCCTCACGGAAAACGATCGGGTGATGGTGCTGCTGTCCGGCGGCGGCTCGGCCCTGCTGGCCCTGCCCGCCGAAGGCATCACGCTCGCCGACAAGCAGGCCATCAGCCGCGCCCTGCTGCTCTGTGGCGCCGCCATCGGCGAGATCAACTGCGTGCGCAAACACCTCTCGGCGATCAAGGGCGGGCGCCTGGCGCGGGCCTGCTGGCCGGCCCAAGTGCACAGCTACGCGATTTCCGACGTGCCCGGCGACGACCCCGCGGTGATCGCCTCCGGGCCCACGGTGGCCGACCCGAGCACCGCCGCCGAGGCCCTGGCGATTCTCGCCCGCTACCGCATCGAGGTGCCCGCCGCGGTGCGCGCCTGGCTCATGGACCCGCGGGCGGAAACCCTCAAGCCGGGCGCACCCGAGCTGGCGCGCAGCCATTTCCAGCTGCTCGCCGGTGCCCGCCAGGCGTTGCAGGCCGCCGCGGCCACGGCCGAGGCGGCCGGCTACGCCTGCCTGAACCTCGGCGAACTGCAGGGCGAGGCAAGGGAAGTGGCCAAGGTGCACGCCGGCATCGTCCGGCAGATACTCCAGTACGGCGAACCGGTCCGCCCGCCCTGCGTGCTGCTGTCGGGCGGCGAAACCACGGTGAGCGTGCGTGGCCGCGGACGCGGCGGGCGCAACGGCGAATTCCTGCTGAGCCTGACCGACGCCCTGCGCGGCCTGCCCGGCGTCTATGCCCTGGCCGCCGACAGCGACGGCATCGACGGCTCCGAGGACAATGCCGGCGCCCTGATGACCCCGCAGACCTACGCCCAGGGCGAACGCCTGGGGCTGTCCACCCGCGAGGCCCTGGACGCCAATGACAGCTACGGCTATTTCGCCGCCCTGGGTGCGCTGCTGGTCACCGGCCCGACCCGCACCAACGTCAATGACATCCGCGCCATCCTCATCCTGCCACCCGCCCAGATCGGCGGCGTCGCCGAGGGCCAAGCGTGATCGGCAAGCCTGAGCCCTTGCAGCGGCCAGGCAAAAGTCCCTAGGCTGGCAGGCTCGACAGCGCCCCCGGCGGCGCGCCACCGCTCATAGGCACACCCCGCAATGGACAATTCCCAGGACTGGCGTCAGCGCCTCTACATCATCATCTTCCACACCGATACGCCGGCCGGTCAGCGCTTCGACAACTGGCTGCTGCTGGTCATCCTGGCCAGCCTGGTGGTGGTCATGCTCGACAGCGTCGACGCCTACCACCGCCAGTACGCGGCCCTGTTCGACAGCCTGGAATGGGCCTTCACCGCCCTGTTCGCCCTGGAGTACGGGATTCGCCTGTACTGCTCGCCCAAGCCGCTGCGCTATGCCTTCAGCTTCTTCGGCCTGATCGACTTGCTGGCCATACTGCCGGCCATCCTCACGCTGATCTTCGCCGACGCCCAGTACCTGATGATCGTCCGCGTCATCCGCATGATCCGCATCTTCCGCGTGCTCAAGCTGCGCCAGTACCTGACCCAGGCCAACTTCCTGCTCACCGCGCTGCGCGGCAGCCGGCAGAAGGTCACGGTCTTTCTGGTCAGCGTCTCCACCCTGGTCACGGTGTTCGGCGCACTCATGTACGTGATCGAGGGCCCCTCCAACGGCTTCACCAGTATCCCCACCAGCATCTACTGGGCGGTGGTCACCCTGACCACCGTGGGTTACGGCGACATCACCCCGCAGACGCCCGCCGGGCAGATGCTCTCGACCCTGGTGATGATCACCGGTTACTCGATCATCGCCGTGCCCACCGGCATTTTCACCGCCGAACTGGCCAACGCGATCAAGGGCGGCGACCGCCTCAAGCACGACTGCCCGAACTGCCGCAAAGCCGATCACGAAACCGCCGCGGCCTTCTGCAATCGCTGTGGTAGCGCGCTGTTCCAGGCCCGCACCGACGCCGGCGGCGAGCGCAGCTGATGCCGTTCGCCGCAGCGGAGGTGGCATGAGCGAAACCCCCACCGAAACACCGTCGACTGCGGCCAAGGCCGCCTGGATCGGCCTGGCCCTGGGCCCACTGGCCCTGCTCGCCTGCCTGTTCAGCGAGGCGCCCCACGGGCTTTCCGACGCGGCCTGGGCGACCCTCGGCCTGGCGCTGCTGATGGCCATCTGGTGGTCCTGCGAGGCCATTCCGATTCCGGCCACCGCGCTGCTGCCGATTCTCCTGATCCCCGCCCTGGGCATCGACAGCCTGCAGGCGGCGACCGCCCCCTATGCCCACCCGATCCTGTTTCTCTTCCTCGGCGGCTTCATCCTCGGTCTGGCCATGCAGCGCTGCGGCCTGCACAAGCGCATCGCCCTGCTGATCCTGCTGGCGGTGGGGCCGGCACCCCGCCGGCAGATCGGCGGCTTCATGCTGGCCACCGCCTTTCTCAGCATGTGGGTCAGCAATACCGCCACCACCATCATGATGCTGCCCATCGGCCTGTCGCTGATCGGCCTGCAAAGCGCCGCTGAAAGCGGCGACGAGCGCTTCGCCACGGCGCTGCTGCTGGCAATCGCCTACGCCGCCAGCGTCGGCGGCATCGCCACCCTGATCGGCACACCGCCCAACGCCCTGCTCGCCGCCTTCCTCGAGGAAAATCACGGCCTGCGCATCGGCTTCGGTCAATGGATGCTGCTCGGCCTGCCGGTGGCCCTGTCGATGCTGACGCTGATCTGGTGGTGGCTGACCCGCGCCGGCTTCGCCGCCCGCAGCGGCGACAGCGCGGCCTTGCTGCGCCAGCAGCTGGCGGCTCTGGGGCCGCTGAGCAAAGGGGAGCAGAGGGTCGCCTGGGTGTTCGTCTGCACCGCACTGGCCTGGGTTTTTCAGCCGCTGATCGGTGACTACGTCGCCGGCGTCAACGACACCAGCATCGCCCTGGCGGCGGCGCTGGCGCTGTTCATCATTCCGCAAGATGCGCGCCGGCGGCGCTTTCTGATGGACTGGACAACGGCGGTTCAATTGCCCTGGGGCGTGCTGCTGCTGTTCGGCGGCGGCCTGTCCCTGGCCGGGGCGATCGGCAGCAGCGGCCTGGCCGACTGGATCGCCCAGAGCCTCGGCGCCTTTGCCGCCCTGCCGGTGCTGCTGCTGATGGCGCTGCTGGTACTGGTGATCATCTTCCTCACCGAGCTGACCTCCAACACCGCCACCGCCGCCGCCTTTCTGCCGCTGCTCGGTGCCGTCGCCGTGGCCCAGGGCCTGGCCCCGGAGCTGTTGGCCATACCGGCCGCCATCGCCGCCAGTTGCGCGTTCATGATGCCGGTCGCCACGCCGCCCAACGCCATCGTCTTCGCCAGCGGCCACCTGCGCATCCAGGCGATGATCCGCGCCGGCCTGGCCCTCAACCTGTTCGGCGTAATGCTGGTGAGCCTGCTCTGTTATGGCCTGGTGGGTCTGATCTGGGCGCGCTGAGGCGCCGCCGGCGAGGGCTCAGGCGCGCTCGGTGGAGTTCGACGTCAGCTCGAAGGGGCTGCTGCTGCGCCGCTGGTTGCGGTCCTCGCGCGGGGTGGCGCCGAAGAAGTTGCGGTAGGCGCTGGAGAAATGCGGCCCCGAGGAGAAGCCGCAAGACAGGCCGATCTGGATGATCGACTTGCTGGTCTGCATCAATTGCTGGCGCGCCTTGTTCAGGCGCAGCTCCAGGTAGTACTGGCTGGGCACCCGGTTCAGGTATTGCTTGAAGATCCGCTCCAGCTGCCGGCGCGACACGCACACATGGCGGGCGATCTCGTCGGTGGTCAGCGGCTCCTCGATGTTGGCCTCCATCAGCAGCACTGCCTGGGTCAGCTTCGGGTGGCTGGAGCCCAGGCGATTCTGCAGCGGGATCCGTTGGCGCTCGCCGCCCTCGCGGATGCGCTCGACCACCAGCTCCTCGGACACCGCACCGGCCAGCTCAGAGCCGTGGTCGCGGGCCAGCAATGCCAGCAGCAGATCGAGCACCGCCAGGCCGCCGCAGGCGGTCAGGCGATCACGGTCCCAGTCGAACAGGTGGCTGGTGACTATCACCTTGGGGAAGCGCTCGGCGAAATCGTCCTGCCAGCGCCAGTGCACGGCGGCGCGGTAGCCGTCGAGCAGGCCAAGCTGGGCCAGAGGATAGACCCCGGCGGAGATGCCGCCGACGACGCCGCCACCACGCAGCAGCTGCTTGATCGCCCCGGCCAGGGCGGGCGACAGGGACGCCGGCGGCTCGTCGGCCAGGAGAAACAGTTTCTGGCAGCCTTCCAGCTTGTCCGCCCAGGGTTCACCCGGCAACTGCCAGGCCCCAGGCTCGGGCGCCTCGACCTGCAGGAAGGACAGCTCATAGAGCACTTCCGGATGGACCCGCTGGGCCACGCGTAAGGCTTCCTCGGCCAGCGCCAGAGTCAGGGGCTTGGTCGAGGGCCACAGCAAGAAGCCGATTCGATGGGCGATCATGGCAGGCAGTTTAGGCTCTAATGGCTTTTCGGGAATAGCCTGCAGGCGTTACCGGCCGCGTATTTCGGACTGCCGGCGAGCAACGCTCTTGGGGCCTGGCCGGCGCCTGCGGCCGTCCCTCAGGGCGGCCTGGGACCGGTCATGGCCGTGCCGCCGAGCCGTCGGCATTCTAGCGAGGCCCCGCAGAGCGATATTTCGCCAATGCGACAACTAGTTACAGAGCATTCGTGGGCCAGGCGACGACGCCGCGCCGCGGCTTGTGGCCGTGGCGGGACGTCGCGTTCAGGGGCCGGTCAGGCGACCTGCATGTTGCGGTGAGTGTCGATCAGCTGTTGCACCACGCCAGGATCGGCCAGCGTGGAGATATCACCGAGCGAGTCATACTCGCCGGTGGCGATCTTGCGCAGGATACGGCGCATGATCTTGCCCGAGCGGGTCTTCGGCAAACCCGGCGCCCACTGGATCACGTCCGGCGCGGCGATGGGGCCGATTTCCTTGCGTACCCAGTTCTTCAGTTCCAGGCGCAGCTGCTCGCTCGGCGCCTCGCCCTGGTTCAGGGTCACGTAGACGTAGATGCCCTGCCCCTTGATGTCGTGCGGCACGCCCACGACCGCCGCCTCGGCGACCTTGGCGTGGGCGACCAGGGCGCTCTCGATCTCGGCGGTGCCCATGCGGTGGCCGGAGACATTGAGCACATCGTCCACCCGGCCGGTGATCCAGTAGTAGCCATCCTCGTCGCGGCGCGCGCCGTCGCCGGTGAAGTACATGCCCTTGAAGGTCTTGAAATAGGTCTCGACGAAGCGCCCATGGTCGCCATAGAGGGTGCGCGCCTGGCCCGGCCAGGAGTCGACCAGCACCAGGTTGCCCTCGCCCGCCCCCTCGATCAGCCGGCCCTCGTTGTCCACCAGCGCCGGCTGCACGCCGAAGAACGGGCGGGTCGCCGAACCGGGCTTGAGCGCGGTCGCGCCCGGCAACGGGCTGATCAGGATGCCGCCGGTCTCGGTCTGCCACCAGGTATCGACGATCGGGCAACGTTCCTGGCCGACTGCCTTGTAGTACCAGCTCCAGGCTTCCGGATTGATCGGCTCGCCCACCGAACCGAGCAAACGCAGGCTGGAGCCGTCGGCGCCCTGCATGGCTGCA
>JBFHKK010000057.1:0-9903 GCA_041595475.1 Pseudomonas sp.
GCCGGCGGCGGTGTGCTCAAGGGCTCGGCGCGTTCGGTGGCCGGTCTGCACATTCGCGATGCCCTGGATGCGGTGGCGGCGCGCCACCCGGGGCTGATCAGCAAGTTCGGCGGGCATGCCATGGCAGCCGGTCTGTCATTGCCCCAGGCCCATTTCGGTGCCTTCGCCGCCGCCTTCGATGCCGAGGTGCGCCGCCAGCTCAGCGAGCAGGACCTGACCGGTCGCCTGCTCTCCGACGGCGTTCTGTCGGTCGAGGAGTTCCATCTGCCCCTGGCCAAGGAGCTGCGTCATGCCGGGCCCTGGGGCCAGCATTTCCCCGAGCCGCTGTTCCATGGCGTGTTCCAGATCGTCCAGCAGCGCCTGGTGGGCGACAAGCACCTCAAGCTAGTGGTCAAGACCGAGTGCGGCGGCCTCAGCCTGGATGCCATCGCCTTCAATATCGATCGCGAGCTGTGGCCCAACCCGACGGTGCGCTGGGTCGAGCTGGCCTACAAGCTGGACGTCAACGAGTTCCGCGGCCAGGAGAGCGTGCAGCTGCTGGTGGCGCATCTGGCTGCGCGCTGAACGCGCTCGCGGCTTTCGGACGCGGGATGTCCGCTACCTGTGCCCGATGAGTCCGGCGCACTCTGATCTATTCAAGCCATGCTCGGCTTGGCGCAGCCACCCTTAGCTTGCCCCCACGCCGGTCTGTCTCTAGAGTCGGGGCATATACAGCGACCGGTGAGCGCCTTGCGCCGGAGCCCCACCCAGGCACGTGGAGAGACAGGTGAAGAACTGGACTGTGCGACAGCGGATCATCGGCAGCTTTTCGGTGGTGATCGCGATCCTGCTGCTGATGGCGATCAGCATCTATCTGCGCCTGGCCTCGGTCGAACAGAGCGCGCTCAAGGTGCGCGATTCGACGGCGCCGGGCATGTACCTGGTCGGCCTTATGCGCACGGCCTGGGCCGATCATCTGCTGCTCAGCCAGCGCCTCCTGATGGGCGATTCGGACAGCGCCAGTGCGCCCTCTGCGCTGCGTCTGAGTCAAGAGGATCTGGCCGCCTTCGCCGAGGTCAACCAGCGCCTGGTCGACCACTACAAGGCCTACCAGGCGACCATCAGCGCCGAGGATCACCGTGAAGTGTCGGCACGCTTCGCCGAGAAGCGCGATCAGTACCTGGCGCTACACGGCGAATTGCTGGCCCTGATCGGCAACCAGCAGGGCGCCGAGGCCCGCCGCCTCAACCGCGAGCGCATGCTGCCGGCTTGGAGTCAGGCGCGCGCCGAGCTGAGCCAGTTGATTCAGTTGAACAAGGAGGCGACCGAGGCGGCCGATCAGCAGATCGTCGAGGATGTGGAGAACACCGAAGCGACGCTGCTGCTGGCGCTGCTCAGCGCGCTGCTGCTGGCGGTGGTCTGCGCCTGGCTGCTCGCCCGTTCGATCACCCAGCCGATCGGGCGCATAGTCGCGACCCTCAGGGTGCTGGGCTCCGGCGATCTGTCGACCCGGCTCGAGTTGCAGCGGCGCGACGAGTTCAATGTCATCGAGGAGGGCTTCAACGGCATGGCCGCGGAGCTGCGCACCCTGGTCGCCCAGGCCCAGCGCTCGGCGGTGCAGATGACCACTTCGGTGACCGAGATCGCCGCGACCTCCAAGCAGCAGCAGGCCACGGCCAGCGAGACGGCGGCCACCACCACGGAAATAGGCGCGACCGCCCGGGAGATTTCGGCCACCTCGCGGGATCTGGTCCGGACCATGGGCGAAGTCTCGGACAGCACCGAGCAGACGGCGATTCTCGCCGGCTCCGGGCAGCTCGGCCTGGCCCGTATGGAGGAGGTGATGCGCCAGGTGGTGGGTGCGGCCGACGTGGTCAATGCCAAGCTGGCGGTGCTCAACGAGAAGGCCGGCAGCATCAATCAGATGGTCAGCACCATCGTCAAGGTCGCCGACCAGACCAACCTGCTCTCGCTCAATGCCGCCATAGAGGCGGAGAAGGCCGGCGAATATGGCCGCGGCTTCGGCGTGGTGGCGACCCAGGTACGGCGCCTGGCCGATCAGACGGCGGTGGCCACCTACGACATCGAGCAGATGGTGCGCGAGATCCAGTCGGCGGTGTCGGCGGGCGTCATGGGCATGGACAAGTTCGCCGAGGAGGTGCGCCGCGGCAACAGCGAGATCGGCCAGATCGGCGACCAGTTCTCGCAGATCGTTCAGCAGATCCAGGCCCTGGCGCCGCGGGTGCAGACGGTCAACGAGGGCATGCGCGCCCAGTCCAGCGGCGCCGAGCAGATCAATGAGGCGCTGGTGCAGTTGAGCGAGTCCAGTCAGCAGAGCCTGGAAACCCTGCGCCAGGTGGGCTCGGCCATCGACGAACTCAATCTGGTGGGCAGCAGCCTGCGCACCGGCGTCAGTCGCTTCAAGGTGTGAGTGCCGTGTCCGCGTTCGCCGAACAGCAGCCGCAGAACAGTCGCGGCGATCTCTACCTGCTGTTCAGCATGGGTGGCGATCGCTACGCCCTGGATGTCCACGAGGTGGTCGAGGTGCTGCCCCTGCGTCGATGCAAGGCCCTGGCCGAGGCGCCGCCCTGGCTGCTCGGGCTGTTCGAGCATCGCGGCGAGTCGGTGCCGGTGGTCGACCTTTGCGTCCGCGCCTTCGCCCGCCCGGCGCTGCTGCGGGCCAGCACCCGTCTGGTGCTGGTGCGCTATGGCGCGGCGCGGCGCCTGCTCGGACTGATTCTCGAACAGGCCACCGAGACTCTGCGTCTGCCGGCCGATGCCTTTCGCCCGCTCGATCTGAATGTCGGCCCGGCGCATTACCTGGGGCCGGTCCAGGACACCCCCCAGGGGCTGGTGCAGCGCATCGAGGTGGCCGGCCTGCTGCCGGCCGACGTGGCCGCGCGTCTGTTCGCCGCGCCGGAGTCCTCGGCATGATCGAACAGTTCGAGCACCTGCTCAAAGGCCTGATCGGCCTGGACGCCGAGTCGGTCGGCCGCAGCGTGATCGAACGCGCCCTGCGCCAGCGCATGCAGGCCAGCGCCTGCGCCGATGCGGCGAGCTACTGGGCTTTGCTGAACCAGTCCGGCGCCGAGCGCCAGGCCCTGGTCGAGGCGGTGGTGGTGCCCGAAACCTGGTTCTTCCGCTATCCGGAGTCCTTCGCCCTGCTGCTCGACCTGGCCCGCCAGCGCCAAGCGGCGTTGGCCGCAAGCCGCCCGCTGCGCCTGCTGAGCTTGCCCTGTTCGAGCGGCGAGGAGCCCTATTCGATGGCCATGGCGCTGCTCGATGGCGGTTTTTCCGCCGAGGCCTTTCGCATCGAGGCGCTGGATGTCAGCCAGCAGGTGTTGCGTCGCGCCGCCGAGGGGCGCTTTGGCCGCAACTCCTTTCGCAGCCGGTCGCTGGCGTTTCGCGACCGGCATTTCCTCGCCGATGGCGACGCCTATCGGTTGCAGGAGGCGGTGCGGCGTTCGGTCAGTTTTCGCCCGGGCAACCTGCTCGATCCCGAGCTGTTCGCCGGCGAGCCGGCCTTCGATTTCATCTTCTGCCGCAACCTGCTGATCTACTTCGACCGCCCCACCCAGAACCGCGCGCTGCAGGCCCTGCAGCGCCTGTTGGCGGCCGATGGCACGCTCTTCGTCGGCCCGGCCGAGGCCGGCCTGACCAGCCAGCACGCCATGCAGGCGCTGGGCGTGGCGGCGACCTTCGCCTTTCGCCGCGCCCGCGCCGCGGAGCGTCCTCAGCCGCCTGCGCCGCCGCTGGCCAGGGCTGCATCCTCTCCCGTCGCGCCCCTGACCCGGCCGCCCAGGACGCCGCCGGCGACGCTCGCGCCTTTTCCGGCGACACCCTTGGCCCGCTCCCTGGTGCGTGGCAGCGAAGCAGCCGACGCGGCCCTGGCGCAGCTGGTCGCGCTGGCCAACGCCGGGCGCCATGCCGAGGCTCGCCTGGCCTGCGAGAAGTATCTATACGAACGCGGCCCGCATGCCGAGGTGTTCTACTGGCTGGGCCTGTTGCACGACGCCGGCGGCGACAGCGACGCGGCCCGCGACTATTACCGCAAGGCGCTCTACCTGGAGCCGGGCCACGCCGAATCCCTCGCCCATCTGGCGGCCCTGCTGGCCGCGCGCGGTGACCGCGAGGGCGCCCGGCGGCTGCAGCAGCGCGCCGAGCGTGCGGGGCAGGCAGGAGTGATGCGCGATGGTCGATAGCCCCCGCCTGCCGAGCGACAGCGAGGCAGTCGACGACTGCTGGAACCGCATCGGCGTGCACGGCGACAAGTCCTGCGTGCGCCTGACCTGGCATGTGCATTGCCGCAATTGCGAAGTCTATTCGGCGGCGGCCGTGCGCCTGCTCGAGCGCTATGGCGCGGTGCAGGAGGAGGCGCCGGCGCAGGAGCAGGAGGAGGACCTGGGCGAATGTCGCTCCTGGCTGATTTTCCGCCTGGGGCAGCAGTGGCTGGGGCTGCCGACTGGCCGCGTCGATGAGGTGGTGGCGCCGCGTCCCATCCACAGCCTGCCCCATCAGCGCTCGCGCAGCCTGCTCGGGGTGGGCAACGTGCACGGCGTGCTGCTGGCCTGCCTGTCGCTCACCGAACTGCTCGGCCTCAAGGCCGAGCAGGCAGCCGTTCCGGCCCAGCCGGCTGCGCCGCGCATGTTGATCCTGGGCGGGCAGGGCGGCCAGTGGCTGGTGCCGGTGGACGAGGTTGCCGCGATCGAGTCGCTGCCGCTGCAGGCGGTGGCCGCGGTCGCCGGCGCTGGCGGCCAGGGGCTGAGCCGCTTCGCCAGTGGGGTGCTGCAGTGGCGCGGGCGCAGCATCACCCTGCTCGATGAAGTGCAGCTGTTCCAGGCGATGGAGGGCTGTCTGAGATGACCCCCGAGCAGATGAAGGACGCCTCGCTGCTGGAGCTGTTTCGTCTCGAGGCCGAGGCCCAGACCCAGGTGCTCGAGGCCGGTCTGCTGGTGCTCGAACGTGAGCCGCGCCAGGCCGCTCAACTCGAGGCCTGCATGCGTGCGGCCCATTCGCTCAAGGGCGCGGCGGCGATCGTCGGCCTGGAGCAGGGCGTGCGCATCGTGCATGCCATGGAAGACCTGCTGGTGGCGGCCCAGGAGGGGCTGCTGCAGGTGCGCGCCGAGCATATCGATGTGCTGCTGCAGGGTAGCGAGTGGATGCGCCGCATCGACCAGGTGGATGCCCGGGAGCCGGCCCAGGCGGCCCAGATCGAGGCCTTGGTCGGGCGGTTGCAGCAACTGCTCGCCAGCGCCTTGCCGGCGCCGGACAGCGCTGCACAAGTGGCGCCTGCGCCGGCGAGCGAGGCGGCCAGCGTGGCGCCGGCCGATGGCCGGGCCTTGCGGGTCAGTGCCGAGCGCCTCGATCAGCTGCTGGACATGTCGAGCAAGGCCCTGGTCGAGTTCCAGGGCATTGCCCCGCTGACCGATTCCCTGCAGCGCCTCAAGCGGCAGCAGGCCTCGGCCCGGCGCAGCGTGGAAACGCTTCGCGAGGCCAGCCTGACGCTCGAGCTGGCCCCGCAGATCCGCCTGCTGCTGGATGAGGCCCATGCCCAGCTGGGCGCATGCCAGGAGCAGCTGCGCCAGCACCTGCAGGCGTTCGACGAGTTCGCCTGGCAGGGCGCTCAGCGTACCCGCCAGCTCTACGACGCGGCCTTGGCGGCGCGCATGCGGCCCTTCAACGACGCCCTGGCCGGGCGCGCGCGCGCCGTGCGCGACCTGGCTCGCTCACTGGGCAAGCAGGTGCGCCTGGAGGTCGAGGGCGAGCGCACCCCGGTCGACCGCGAGGTGCTGGAGCGGCTCGACGGGCCGCTCACCCACCTGTTGCAAAATGCCGTGGATCACGCCATCGAGGCGCCAGAGCAGCGCCGCAGCCTGGGCAAGCCGGAGGAGGGGCGGCTGCTGCTGCGCGCCCGCCAGCACGCCGGCATGTTGCACCTGGAGGTCAGCGACGACGGCGCCGGCATCGACCTCGAGCGCCTGCGCCAGCGGGTGGTGGCGCGCCAGTTCGCGAGTGCCGAAACGGCCGCCCAGCTCAGCGAGCAGGAGTTGCTGGCCTTCCTCTTTCTGCCCGGCTTCAGCCTGCGCGAGCAGGTCAGCGAGCTGTCCGGGCGCGGCGTCGGCCTGGACGCGGTGCAGCACCAATTGCGCCTGTTGCGCGGCAGCGTGCATCTGGAGCAGCGCAGCGGCGCCGGCTGCAGCTTCCACCTCGAGGTGCCGCTGACCCTGTCGGTGGTGCGCAGCCTGGTGGTGGAGATCGGCGCCGAGGCCTATGCCTTTCCCCTGGCGCATATCGAGCACATGCTGCGCCTGGCCACCGAGGACATCGTTCATCTCGAGGGTCGCCAGCACTTCTGGCACCAGGGCCGGCACGTCGGCCTGATCGCCGCCAACCAGTTGCTCGGTCTTGCCCCGGCCGCCGGCGATCAGGAAGGCATCGCCCTGGTGCTGATCGGCGACGCCCAGCGCCTCTGCGGCCTGGCGGTCGAGCGCATCATCGGCGAACGCAGTCTGGTGGTCATGCCGCTGGACCGGCGCCTGGGCAAGGTGCGTGACGTGGCCGCCGGCGCTCAGCTGGATGACGGTCGCCCGGTGCTGCTGCTGGATGTCGAGGATCTGCTCGGCTCGGTGACCAAGCTGCTCGGCAGCGGCCAGCTGGAACGGGTCGACAGGCGCGAGGCGGCGGTCCAGGGTGGCGCGCGCAAACGGGTGCTGGTGGTCGACGATTCCCTGACGGTGCGCGAGCTTGAACGCAAGCTGCTGCTCAGCCGCGGCTACGAGGTCGAGGTGGCGGTGGACGGCATGGACGGCTGGAACGTGCTGCGCAGCGAGTCCTTCGATCTGCTGATCACCGATATCGACATGCCGCGCATGGACGGCATCGAGCTGGTCGCTCTGGTGCGCCGCGACAGCCGCCTGCAGTCGCTGCCGGTGATGGTGGTGTCCTACAAGGATCGCGAAGAGGATCGGCGCCGTGGCCTGGACGCCGGCGCCGACTATTATCTGGCCAAGGCCAGTTTCCACGACGAGGCTCTGCTCGATGCCGTGCAGCTGCTGATAGGCGAGGCTCAGGGATGAAAATCGCATTGGTCAATGATCTGCCGCTGGCCATCGAGGCCCTGCGCCGGGCCCTGGCGCGTGCGCCTGAGCATCAGGTGCTGTGGGTCGCGGAAAACGGCCTGGAGGCCGTGCGCTTGTGCCGCGAGCAGCCTCCCGATGTGCTCCTGATGGACCTGCTGATGCCGGGCATCGACGGCGTCGAGGCGGTGCGCCGGATCATGCAGCAGGCGCCCTGCGCCATCCTGATCGTCACCTCCGATGTCGAGCGCAACATGGCGCGGGTGTTCGACGCCATGGGCCACGGCGCCCTGGATGTGGTCATGACGCCGTCCCTCGGGCCGCAGGCCGAGCAGGATGCCGCGCGGCTGCTGCAGAAGATTCGCAATGTCGCCTGGATGATCGACCAGCGGCCACCCAGGTCATCGCCCAAGGTCTTGCCCGTCGGGTCGCGTGCTTCCTGCCAGCGCCTAGTGGCGATCGGCGCCTCGGCCGGTGGACCGGCCTCGTTGGTGGAGGTGCTCAAGCGCCTGCCGGCCGATTTTCCCGCCGCGGTGGTGCTGATCCAGCATGTCGACCAGGCGTTCGTCGGCGGCATGGCCCAGTGGCTGGCCAGCGAGTCGCACCTGCCGGTGCGCCTGGCCTGCGAGGGCGAACATCCGCAGCCCGGGCAGGTGCTGCTGGCCGCCAGCAACAGGCACTTGCGCCTGCAGGCCAGCGGCGAGCTGCGCTACAGCGCCGAGCCCAGCGATCACATCTATCAGCCCTCGATCGATGTGTTCTTCGACAGCCTGGTGGACCATTGGCCGGGTCAGGCCGTGGGTGTGCTGCTGACCGGCATGGGCCGGGACGGCGCCGAGGGTCTCAAGCACATGCGCAGCCATGGCTTCATGACCATCGCCCAGGATCAGGCCAGCAGCGCCGTCTACGGCATGCCCAAGGCCGCCGCGGCCCTCGGGGCGGCGGTGGAGATTCTGCCGCTGGAGCGCATCGGCGAGCGTTTGGTAAGCTTTTTTCGATGATTTTCGCAGCAACTTTAGGCCTAATAGCCATCCTTCTGTCAGGCAGTGGAGGACGCAGTCGATGGATACCCCGGTGAACAGAACTGCGGCGCAAGACAGGCCCGTGGCGGCGGGCAATCCGCTGATGGTGCTGCTGGTCGATGACCAGGCGATGATCGGCGAGGCGGTTCGCCGTGCCCTGGCCAGCGAGGCCGACATCGACTTTCACTTCTGCTCGGATCCGCTGCAGGCGGTCAACCTGGCCGAGCAGATCAAGCCCTCGGTGATCCTCCAGGATCTGGTCATGCCGGGCGTCGACGGGCTCCGGCTGCTGGCCGATTACCGCGCCCGCGAGAGCCTGCGCGAGGTGCCGATCATAGTGCTGTCGACCAAGGAGGACGCCAAGATCAAGTGCGCGGCCTTTTCCGCCGGCGCCAACGACTATTTGGTCAAGCTGCCGGATGTGGTCGAGCTGCTGGCGCGCATTCGCTACCACTCGCGCTCCTACCTCGCCCTGCAGCAGCGCGACGAGGCGTTCCGGGCGCTGCGCGAGAGCCAGCAGCAGTTGCTCGACACCAACCTGGTGCTGCAGAAGCTGATGAATTCCGACGGCCTCACCGGCCTGTCCAACCGCCGCCACTTCGACGACTACCTGGATGTCGAGTGGCGCCGCGCCCTGCGCGAGCAGACCGAGCTGTCGCTGTTGCTGATCGATGTCGATCACTTCAAGGCCTTCAACGACCGTTTCGGTCACCTGGCCGGCGATGACACCCTGCGCCGGGTCGCTGCCAGCCTGGGCGAGGGCTGCAACCGGGCCTCGGACCTGGCCGCCCGCTACGGCGGCGAGGAGTTCGTTGTGGTGCTGCCCAATACCAGCGCCGGCGGCGCGCGCTTGCTGGCGGAAAAGCTGCGCATGGGCGTCGAGCAACTGGGCATCGTCCACCAGGTGCCAGCGCCGGGCGCCGCTGTCACCGTCAGCGTCGGGGTGGCGACCCTGACGCCAAGGGCCGACCAGGTGGCTTTGGACCTGATCGAGCTGGCCGATCAGGCCCTCTACCAGGCCAAGCGCGCCGGGCGCAACAGGGTCGCGCTAGCCTCCACCGACTCGGCCTGAACCCGCGGGAGGCGCTGGCAACCGGCCGCGTGCCGCGGCCCTGGCGATCCGACGGACACGGGCTGTGGCCCGGCTGCGACTGGGGTATACTCGCCGGCTTTTCCAAACGTTTGACCTGCGAGCGTCTCCAGCCATGGAAATCAACCCGATCCTCAATAGCATCAAGGACCTGTCCGAGCGCACCCAGACCATTCGGGGGTATCTTTGACTACGATCACAAGCATGATCGGCTGGTCGAAGTAAACCGCGAGCTGGAAGACCCCAACGTCTGGAACAACCCCGAATACGCCCAGAACCTGGGGCGCGAGCGCGCCAGCCTGGCGCAGATCGTCGAGACCCTGGACGACCTGGCCGGCGGCCTGAGCGACTCGCGCGACCTGCTCGAGATGGCCGTGGAGGAGAACGACGCCGGCGCCGTGGATGACGTCGCCGGCGAGGTCGAGCGCCTGCGCGAAATCCTCGAGAAGCTCGAGTTCCGCCGCATGTTCAGCGGCGAGATGGACCCCAACAACGCCTACCTGGACATCCAGGCCGGCTCCGGCGGCACCGAGGCCCAGGACTGGGCCAACATGCTGCTGCGCATGTACCTGCGCTGGGCCGACAAGCACGGCTTCGACGCCACCATCATGGAATTGTCCGAAGGCGAGGTCGCCGGCATCAAGGGCGCCACCGTGCACATCAAGGGCGAGTATGCCTTCGGCTGGCTGCGCACCGAGATCGGCGTGCACCGCCTGGTGCGCAAGAGCCCCTTCGA
>JBFHKK010000058.1:0-9841 GCA_041595475.1 Pseudomonas sp.
CTGCGCAACATCATGCAGCGCTGTCCCACGCCGGTGTTGATGTTCTCGTCGCTGACCCACGAGGGCGCGCGGGTGACCCTCGATGCCCTGGATGCCGGGGCGGCCGACTATCTGCCGAAGAACTTCGAGGACATCTCGCGCAATCCGGAAAAGGTCAAGCGCCTGCTCTGCCAGAAGGTGCACAGTGTGGCGCGCAGCAACAGGCGCAGTCTCGCCGCGACAGCAGTGACTCCGGCAATCGAGGCAGCGCCTCGCCCGGCCGCGTCTGCCAGCCTGAGCCGGCCGGTGGCCGCGCCTGCACCGACTCCGGCGGTCGGCAGTGGTGCGCTGAGCGGCGTCTCGCCGCGGCGCAAGGCCTACAAGTTGGTGGCCATAGGCACTTCGACCGGCGGTCCGGTCGCCTTGCAGCGGGTATTGACCCAGTTGCCGGCCAATTTTCCCGCGCCCATCGTGCTCGTCCAGCATATGCCGGCCGCCTTCACCAAGGCCTTCGCCGAGCGTCTGGACAAGCTCTGTCGGATCCAGGTCAAGGAGGCCGAGGACGGCGATCTGCTGCGCCCGGGGCTGGCCCTGCTGGCACCGGGAGGCAAGCAGATGATGGTCGACGGCCGTGGTGCGATCAAGATTCTGCCCGGCGATGAGCGCCTGAACTACAAGCCCTGCGTCGACATCACCTTCGGCTCGGCGGCCAAGTCCTATCACGACAAGGTTCTGGCCGTGGTCCTGACCGGAATGGGCGCCGACGACCGCGAGGGCGCGCGCATGCTCAAGGAGGGCGGCAGTCAGGTATGGGCGCAGGATGAGGCCAGCTGCGTGATCTATGGCATGCCGATGGCGGTGGTGAAGGCCAATCTGGCCGATGCGGTGTATGACCTCGACGACATCGGCCGACACCTGGCCGAGACCTGCATTTGATGGCAACTGACCCGGATCCGCGCGCATGGATGTCCTGAGCCTAATCGGCGTCATACTGGCGTTCGTGGCCATCCTCGGCGGCAACTATCTGGAGGGCGGGCATGCCGCCGCCTTGCTCAATGGCCCGGCGGCGCTGATCGTGATCGGCGGCACCCTGGGCGCGGCCTTTCTGCAGACCCCGGTCAGCGTGTTCAAGCGCGCCCTGACGATTCTGCGCTGGATCATACTGCCGCCGCATATCGACCTCACCGGCGGGATCAATCATGTGGTGAACTGGAGCATGACCGCGCGCAAGGAGGGCCTGCTGGGCCTGGAGGCCGTGGCCGATCTCGAGCGCGACCCCTATGCGCGCAAGGGCTTGCAACTGCTGGTCGATGGTGCCGAGCCGGAGGCCATCCGCAGCATTCTCGAGGTCGACCTCTACACCCAGGAAAGCCGCGACATCCAGGCGGCCAAGGTCTACGAGTGCATGGGCGGTTACGCGCCGACCATCGGCATCATCGGCGCCGTCATGGGCCTGATTCATGTGATGGGCAATCTGGCCGACCCGAGTATGCTCGGCAGCGGCATTGCGGTGGCCTTCGTCGCCACCATCTATGGCGTCGGTTTCGCCAACCTGCTGCTGCTGCCGGTGGGCAACAAGCTCAAGGCCATCGCCCAACGCCAGTCGCGCTATCGCGAGATGCTGCTCGAAGGCATTCTGTCGATCGCCGAGGGCGAGAACCCGCGCTCCATCGAGTTGAAGCTGCAAGGCTTCATGGATTGACAGGTACACGCCATGGGCCGCCGGCGCCGCCACGAAGAGCATGAGAACCACGAGCGCTGGCTGGTTTCCTATGCGGATTTCATTACCCTGCTGTTCGCCTTCTTCGTGGTGATGTATTCGATTTCCTCGGTGAACGAAGGCAAGTACAAGATCTTGTCGGACAGCCTGGTGGGGGTGTTCAACCAGCCGGATCGCGCCATAGTGCCCATCCCCGTGGGCGAGGAGCGTCCGCGCACCAGTCAGCCCGATCACGCCGAGGCCGATGAGGCCAGCAGCGAGCGCGAGACGGACGCGCTCAAGGAGATCGCCGACAGCGTGCGTCAGGCCTTCGGCAATCTGATCGAGGCCGATCAGCTCAAGGTGCGCGGCAATGAGTTGTGGATCGAGATCGAACTGAGTTCCAGCCTGCTGTTTTCCAGTGGCGATGCGGTGCCCAACGGCGCCGCCTTCGAGATCATCGAGAAGGTTGCCAATATTCTGGCGCCCTATGAAAATCCGATACATGTCGAGGGTTTTACCGACAATCAGCCGATCAATACCTGGCAGTTCCCCACCAACTGGGAATTGTCGGCCGCCCGCGCCGCCAGCATCGTGCGCATGCTGGCGCTGGATGGGGTCAAGCCGAGCCGCCTGGCCTCGGTGGGCTATGGTGAATTTCAACCGGTGGCGGACAATGCCACCGCCGAGGGGCGGGCGCGCAACAGACGCGTGGTGCTGGTCATTTCGCGCAATCTCGACGTGCGCCGCAGCGTGACCGGCGTCGGCAGCGCCAAGGCCAAGCCCGATGCGGCCTTGCAGCGGGCTGGCACACAACCTGCAGCGGCGCCTGCAGTGCGGGCCGAACAAGGGTCTGCCGTCAATTCCTCGTCGCCGGCCCCCTGAGGTCGGCGCCCGTTCTCGGAGGGGCCAGGCCCACACCGGGAGGATGAAGAACATGAGAGTCTGGGCAGTAGCCAATCAAAAAGGTGGCGTCGGCAAAACCACTACCTCGATCGCGCTGGCCGGCCTGTTGGCCGATGCCGGCAGGCGGGTGGTGGTGGTCGATCTCGATCCCCATGGTTCCATGACCAGCTACTTCGGCCATGATCCCGACGCCCTCGAACGCAGCAACTTCGACCTGTTCCTGCATAAGGGCGGCGTGCCCCAGGGCTTGCCGCAGCAATTATTGCTGTCGACCAGCCATGAGCGAATCAAGTTGCTACCGTCGAGCACCGCGCTGGCCACGCTCGAGCGTCAGTCGCCGGGGCAGAGCGGCCTGGGCCTGGTGATCGCCAAGAGCCTGGCGCAACTCTGGCAGGACTTCGATCATGCGCTGATCGACAGTCCGCCGCTGCTCGGGGTGCTGATGGTCAATGCCCTGGCCGCCAGCCAGCAGCTGGTGATCCCGGTGCAGACCGAGTTTCTCGCGGTCAAAGGCCTGGAACGCATGGTCAGCACCCTGACCATGATCAATCGCTCGCGCAAGCAGGCGCTGCCCTACAGCATAGTGCCGACCCTGTTCGACCGGCGCACCCAGGCGTCGCTCGGTACCCTGCGCCTGCTGCGCAACGATTACCCCGATCACCTCTGGCCGGGTTATATCCCGATCGACACACGCTTGCGTGACGCCAGCCGGGCCGGGTTGACGCCGTCGCAGTTCGACCCGGGCAGCCGCGGCATCATCGCCTATCGGGCGCTGCTTAAGCACTTGTTGTCCCAGCAAGCTTCTGCGCGGGTGGCCTGAGTGAAGGAGTATGCTGTGGCGAGTGGCTCAAGTCGGCTGCCTAGGCTGCCGATAGGCTGTACATATCATTATCGCGGGTTTGCCCAATGAGTCGTCCCCACGCCATCACCTCGCGCCCCCAGCTGGCCTTGCAGGCCTATCTGGATGGTCTGCTGCAGGAGGCTGCCCAGGAATTGGCCGATAGCGCCGAACTGGATGAGTTTGAGGCGGCGGTGCGCGAGGAGCAGGCGCGCGATGCCCGACGGCTGGCTGTGGCCGCCCCCGCGCCGGCGGTCGAGCCTGTGGTTCGCGCGCGCGCGCCGGCGCCGCTGGTCGAGGCTCCGCTGCTGGCAGAAGCGCCCGTTGCCCTCGAGCAGGCACCCGCGCAGCCGATGCCGGCGCCCGACCTGACCCAGGGCGGGCCGCCGGCATGGGCTCAGGAGCCATTCGAGTGCCTGCTGTTCGATGTCGCCGGCCTGACCCTGGCGGTGCCGCTGGTCTGCCTCGGCTCCATCTACCCCATGACCGATCAGGAGCTGACCCCGTTGTTCGGCCAGCCGGAATGGTTTCTCGGCCTCTTGCCCTGCCAGGCTGGAAACCTGAAAGTGCTGGATACCGCGCGCTGGGTCATGCCCGATCGCTATCGGGAAGATTTTCGCCAGGGTCTGAGTTACGTTATCTCCGTGCAGGGCTACGAATGGGGCTTGGCGGTGCATCAGGTGAGCCGCTCCATTCGACTGGATCCCAAGGAGGTCAAGTGGCGCAGTCAGCGCACTCAGCGGCCGTGGCTGGCCGGTACCGTGATCGAGCATATGTGCGCGTTGCTGGACGTGGCGGCCCTGGCCGAGCTGATTGCCAGCGGTGGGGCCAGACACCTGGTCAATGGCCGCGTGCCTTGAAGGATGAGCCATCCGGCTTTGCGCCGGGTGAAACCAACAGATGACTTGCGGATTGAACCGCATTCGCCGCGCCGCGCGGCACATGATGAGGCTGGGAATATGAAGAAAAGCTCTGCGCAAGGTGCCGAAGATCCCATTCTGCAGTGGGTGACCTTCCGTCTGGACAACGAAACCTACGGCATCAATGTGATGCAGGTTCAGGAAGTACTGCGTTACACCGAAATCGCTCCGGTGCCGGGTGCGCCGAGCTATGTGCTGGGCATCATCAACCTGCGCGGTAACGTGGTCACCGTGATCGACACGCGCCAGCGCTTCGGGCTCTACTCGGCGCCGGTCACCGACAACACCCGCATCGTGATCATCGAGTCCGACAAGCAGGTGGTCGGCATCCTGGTCGACAGCGTGGCCGAGGTGGTCTACCTGCGTCAGTCCGAGATCGAGACCGCGCCCAACGTCGGCAACGACGAATCGGCCAAGTTTATCCAGGGTGTCTGCAACAAGAACGGCGAACTGCTGATTCTGGTGGAACTGGACAAGATGATGAGCGAGGAAGAGTGGTCCGAGCTGGAGAGCTTCTGAGTCATGCTCGAGGTCGCGCTCATGGTCTTTGCCCTGATCTGCCTGGGGCTGGTCGGCGCCTGCGTCTGGCTGGTCACCCAGCAGCGGCATAGCGCCCAGCTGCAGGCCGAGCGCGATGCACTGCGCGACCAGCGCATCCGCGACTTGGCCAAGCGGCTCGATGCCTATCTGGCGGGCAGCATTCGCATGGGCGAGGAACTGCACGAGCTCAGGCGCATAGTCGCGCCGCTGCCGGACAAGCTGACCCAGATGGAGCAGCGCGACCCGAGCAGCCTGTCCTTCACCCAGGCCGCCCGGCTGGTCGGCCTGGGTGCCAGCGTCGAGGATCTGACCCAGTCCTGCGGTCTGACCAAGGCCGAAGCCGAACTGGTCAGCAAGTTGCATAAATCCAAGGTACACAAGACCTAGCCCGGCCTGCCTATTGCTTAGCGCTGCGGGTTCTTACTCCTCCCCTGGGCGCCGTTAATTCGTTCCTATCCGCCTAAGTGTGCCTACCTAAGCTTAAATCTAAGCCTGTTGGGCAGAGGATATGGCTGATGCGTGGGCTGTGGATTGGATTGTTCTGTGCGTTGATCTGGCTGCCGGCGCAAGCGCGGGAGGCGCCTTGGCGCGTCGACGGCGCTATGACCATCAACGTCTGGCAGGCCAAGCACCTGTATGACCATGGCGCCCTGTTCATCGATGTGCGGCCGGCGAGGGAGTGGGGCTGGGGGCATGTGCATGGCGCGGTGCACCTGGATCTGGCCGACCGCTTCGCGGCCCTGGCCATGGCCCACTGGCCACGGCAAATGCCGCTGGTGATCTACTGCGACAGTGACGTCTGCCTGCGTAGCGCCCTGGCGTCCCACCTGGCGGTCAGTTGGGGCTACGAACAGGTGTTCTATTTCAGGGGGGGCTACTTCGCCTGGCAACTGCTCGATTACCCCATGGGCAAGGGCCAAGAGGGTGAGGGGCGCCTGGCCATCAGCGTTGGGGGCCGGTGAGCCGCGGCAACGAGGGCGCCACCTCGCGCTCCTCACCAAAGCCCGACGGGCACTTGCCCTTCAGGTACCAGGCGAAGGCGATGATCTCGGCGATGCAGCGATAGAGTTGCTCGGGAATGGCCTCGCCCAGTTCCAGTCGCGCCAGCAGGCGCACCAGCTCGGCGTTCTCGTAGATGGGCACTTCGTAGTCGCGGGCCAGCGCCAGTATGGCCTCGGCCAGTTCGTCGTCGCCCTTGGCCGTGAGCGTGGGGGCATTCAGCCCGTCGTATTTCAGGGCGATGGCTTGGCGCGGGGCGGACTCTTTCATGCGGTTTCATCGACCCAGCGCTGTTCCAGGGCGGTTCTCGGCCCCTGTGGCGGTGTGCCCTGGCTGCAGGCCAACTCGCCGACCTGCAGGCCGGCGGCGGTCAGGCGTTCGCGCAGCGTCGGCAATTCGGTTTCGATCAGGCTGGCGGTGCTGCCGCGCTCGGCCCACAGCTGGCTCGAGAGGCTGCCGCGCAGCAGTTGCGCCTGCACCTGCAGGGGGCCCAGAGGCGGCAGGTCGAAGGCCAGTTCGACCCGCCAGAGCGCTTCCTTCTGCTCATTCTTCGCCGTTTGTTGCGGTTCCTCATGCTGGATCTTCAGCTGCAGCGGCACCAGTTCCTGCTGGTTGCGCATCGGCAGCTCAAGCTGCCAGGTCGTCAGCAGATTGCCATCCGGCCCTACCTGGCTTTGTGCCAGGCTCGACAGCTGGTGGGTCTGCAGGCGCGAGACGGCAGCCGCGGCGAGCTTGAGCAGGGCCTCGAGGTCGGCCTCGCCGTCCATGCCCTGCAGCACGCGAGAGGGCAGCGGAAAGCCCAGGGCCTGCTGGCGCGGGCCCACTTGGCCCAGGCCGCCCAGGACATTGCGGGCAAAGGCCGGCAAGGCCTGGGACAGCAGGCTGCCGGCGTTGGCCGCATTCAAGGGGGCTGTGCCGGGTAGCTGGGGCAACAGCTGGCCGATCAGGCGCAGCAGGTTGGCCTTGATGTCGGCAGGCAGCGCCGCGGCCTGGCCGCTCAGTAGACGGCTCTCGAGAAAGGCCCCGCTGTTCTCCACGGCCTGACTCAAGCCCTTGGCGGTACTCAGTTGCGCGGCATCGGGCAGCGCGGCGAACAGCTTCTCGATGCTGGTCCGCAGGCCTTCGCTGGCGCCTGCCTGGCTACCGAGTCCCTGCAGTGCCTTGAACAGGCCCTCCAGGGAGCCTTGCCGGCCGTGCTGGCTGGCCAATTGTTGATGCACCGCCAGCTGCTCCAGGCGGCCGCTCAGGGGCAGGAAATTGAGTGACTGGCTGCCTTGCACCTGGGCGCTGAGCAGGCTGCCCAGCGGCAGGGGCAGGGGGGTTTCCACCGCCAGCTTGCTGCCGGCCAGCGGGGTATTGAGCAGACTCACCAGCACCTTGTAGATGGCCTGCTGGGTCTTGGCCTGGACCAGCTGCTCGCGCGCCACCACCTTACCTTGCAGGAGGGTGCCGACCGGCAGTTGCTCCAGGTCCAGTTCGGTCAGGGGCGCACTGCCGCCGGCCTGAAGGGCCAGGGCCAAACGGGTCTCCGACAAGGCCGTGACCGCCAGGGCGGTACCCATGGCGATGGGGCGCGGGCTACTGGCCTGCAAGGTGGTCTGGCGGCCGTTTTCCAGGGTCATCTTCAGCAGCACCTGGAAGCTCTGGGCGTTCTCCTTGAGTGCGATCACCTCGGCCTTGGCTGTCTCGCCTTTGGCCAGCAGGCCCTGCAGGGGTTCGAGCAGCTTGAGCGCCAGCTCGGCGGCCGCGCCGCTGGGTCTGCCGCTGGGGGCGGCGGGCGTCAATGGCACTGCGGGACGGGGACTGCCGATTTCACTCATAGGGGGGTTACAACCTGTCAACAATGCTCACTGCGGGTGGCTGGGCATGGCATGTATAATGCCGCCCCGTCCGGCGGGCCGCATCTTTCAGTATAGCGGCCACGACCTGGCCAACTTGAACCGCATCTTAGGTGTGCATGCCTTGACCAGCCCTTTACTCGAAGCCGTCGCGCTCGCCTGTGAGCGGGATGGACGCCTGTTGTTCGAGAACCTCGGTTTGGCCTTGGGGGCTGGCCAGATGCTACAGGTCAGTGGACCCAACGGCAGCGGCAAGACCAGTCTACTGCGTTTGCTCGCCGGCCTGATGCAACCAAGTGGCGGCGAAGTGCGCCTCAACGGCCAGCCGCTGGCGGCCCAGCGCAGCGAGCTGGCGCGCAACCTGTTGTGGATAGGCCACGCCGCCGGCATCAAGGGCCTGCTGACGGCCGAGGAGAATCTCGCCTGGCTCTGCGCGTTGCATCGACCCGCGGAGCGTTCGGCGATCTGGCATGCGTTGGCGGCGGTCGGCCTGCGCGGCTTCGAGGATGTGCCCTGTCATGCCCTGTCGGCCGGTCAGCAGCGGCGGGTCGGGCTGGCCCGGCTGTACCTCGATGGGCCGCCCTTGTGGATACTCGATGAGCCCTTCACCGCACTGGACAAGCAGGCCGTGGCGCAGCTGGAGGCGCACCTGGCCGAGCATTGTCAAGCCGGCGGTCTGGTGGTGCTGACCACTCACCACAGTCTGGCATGCAAGCCGGCCGGCTACCGCGAACTCGACCTGGGGCAGCGCGCGGCATGAGCAATGTCTTCGCTCTGCTGGTCGCGCGCGAGGCGCGTCTGCTCTGCCGGCGCCCGGCCGAACTGGCCAATCCGCTGGTGTTCTTCGCCATCGTCATCGCCCTCTTTCCCCTGGCCGTGGGCCCGCAGACCCAGTTGCTGCAGACCCTGTCGCCGGGGCTGGTCTGGGTCGCGGCCCTGCTGGCGGTGCTGCTCTCGCTCGATGGCCTGTTTCGCGGCGATTTCGAGGACGGCTCACTGGAGCAGTGGGTCCTTTCGCCGCACCCGCTGCCTCTTCTGGTTCTGGCCAAGGTGCTGGCACACTGGTTGTTCTCCGGCCTGGCCCTGGTTCTGCTCGCCCCCCTGCTGGCGCTGATGCTCGGCCTGCCCGATCGTTGTCTGCCGGTGCTGCTGGCTTCGCTGCTGCTGGGTACGCCGGTGCTGAGCCTGCTCGGCGCGGTCGGCGCGGCCCTGACGGTGGGGCTCAAGCGCGGCGGTCTGCTGCTGGCGCTGCTGATCCTGCCGCTGTACATCCCGGTGCTGATCCTCGGCAGCGGGGCTTTGCAGGCCAGCCTGCAGGGGCTGCCGGCAGTCGGCCATCTGCTCTGGCTGGCCAGCCTGGCGGCCCTGGCGCTGACGCTGACGCCCTTTGCCATCGCGGCGGGCCTGACCATCAGTGTCGCGGAGTAGTGATGGCAGGGACGCAGCAACGCATGGCAAACGGCCCTGGCGATCAAGCGCCGGGCGGCGCGAATGAAGAGTAAGTCGATGAACTGGACATGGTTTCACAAGCTGGGCTCGCCCAAATGGTTCTACCAGATCAGCGGCCGCTGGCTGCCCTGGCTGGGCCTGGCCGCCGCGCTGCTGATGGCGGTCGGGCTGGTCTGGGGGCTGGCCTTCGCGCCGCCGGACTACCAGCAGGGCAACAGCTTCAGGATCATCTACATCCACGTGCCGGCGGCCTTTCTCGCCCAGTCGATCTACCTGATGCTGGCCGTGGCCGGGGTGGTCGGCCTGGTCTGGAAGATGAAGCTGGCCGACATCGCCCTGCAGCAGGCCGCGCCCATAGGCGCCTGGATGACCGCCATCGCCCTGGTCACCGGGGCTATCTGGGGCAAGCCGACCTGGGGCACCTACTGGGTCTGGGATGCGCGCCTGACCTCGATGCTGATTCTGCTGTTCCTCTACTTCGGGGTGATCGCCCTCGGCCAGGCCATCAGCAACCGCGACAGCGCGGCCAAGGCCTGTGCGGTGCTGGCCATAGTCGGGGTGATCAATATCCCGATCATCAAGTACTCGGTGGAGTGGTGGAACACCCTGCATCAGCCCGCCAGTTTCAGCGTGGTGAGCAAGCCGGCCATGCCGTTCGAGATGTGGATGCCAC
>JBFHKK010000059.1:0-9779 GCA_041595475.1 Pseudomonas sp.
CCACCGCCCAGTGGCCGATTTGCCCCAGCAAGGGCTCGATCACCCCGGGCAAATCCTTGTCGGCCAGCAGGCCGAACACCGCCAGTCGCCTGCCCCGGACCGGTCGCTCGGCCAGTCTTTGGGCAAGGTAATCGGCGGCATGGGGATTATGCCCAACATCCAGCAGCAGCGTCAGACGCTGACCCTGCCAATCGACCTGACGACGATCCAGGCGGCCGGTCACGCGCGCCCTCCTAAAAGCTTCGGCGATCACTTCTGGCTTCCAGGGTAAATCGAGCAAGGCATAGGCCTGCAGCGCCAGCGCGGCGTTTTCCATCGGCAACTCGAGCTGCGGCAGATGTGCCAGCTGCAGGGGCGCACCGCCCTGGTCCAGGCCAAACCAGGACCACTGCTGACCATTCAGGAGTAAACCGAAGTCGCGCCCGCGCAACAGCAGCGGCGCGCCCAGGCGCTCGGCCTGCTCGAGCAGGGTCTGGGGCGGATCAAGATCGCCACACAAAGCCGGCACACCCGGACGAAAGATGCCGGCCTTCTCGAAGGCGACGGATTCGCGGCTATCGCCCAGCCATTCGGCATGATCCAGGCCGATACTGCTGACCAGGGCCAGGTCAGGATCGAGCAAATTGACCGCATCCAGGCGACCGCCCAGGCCCACCTCGAGCACCACCGCGTCCAGCGCCGCCCGCTGGAACAGCCAGAAGGCCGCCAGGGTGCCCATTTCGAAATAGGTCAGGGAAGTCTCGCCGCGGGCGGCCTCGACCGCTTCGAAGGCCTCGCAAAGCGTCGCGTCGCTAGCCTCCTGTCCGTCGATCTGGACACGCTCGTTGTAGCGCAGCAGATGCGGCGAGCTATAGACGCCTACCTTCAATCCCTGCGCCTCAAGCAAGGCGGCGAGCAGGGCGCAGGTGGAGCCCTTGCCGTTGGTCCCCGTGACCGTAATCACCCGCGGCGCCGGACGCTGCAGCGCCAAGCGCTGCGCCACTCGCCGGCAACGCTCCAGGCCCATGTCGATGGCCGAAGGGTGTAACTGCTCGAGATAGGCCAGCCAATCGGCGAGCGTGCGGGTGCTCATGCCGTCGCCGGAAGGGTCTTGGGCGATGGCAGATGCATCAGTTGCGCCAGCAACCGGGCCAGCCGCGGGCGCAATTCGGCGCGCGGGATGATCAAGTCGATGGCACCATGTTCGAGCAGGAACTCGCTGCGTTGAAAACCTTCAGGCAGCTTTTCCCGCACCGTCTGCTCGATGACCCGCGGACCGGCGAAACCGATCAGCGCCCGCGGTTCGGCCACTATCACATCGCCGAGCATCGCCAGGCTGGCGGACACCCCGCCGTAGACCGGGTCGGTGAGCACCGAGACGAAGGGCACGCCCTCCTCGCGCAGACGCGCCAGCACCGCCGAGGTCTTGGCCATCTGCATCAAGGAGATCAACGCTTCCTGCATGCGCGCGCCGCCGGAGGCGGAAAAACAGACCAAGGGACAGCGCTTCTCCAGCGCCACGTTGGCCGCACGCACGAAGCGCTCGCCGACGATGGCGCCCATCGAGCCGCCCATGAAGGAGAACTCGAAGGCACAAGCCACCACCGGCATCTTCTCCAGAGTGCCACGCATGGCGATCAAGGCATCCTTCTCGTCGGTCTGCTTCTGTGCGGCGAGCAGGCGATCCTTGTATTTCTTGCTGTCGCGAAACTTCAGGCGGTCGACCGGCTCCAGATCGGCACCAATCTCCTCGCGCCCCTTGGCATCGAGAAAGATATCCAGGCGGGCGCGCGCGCCGATGCGCATGTGATGGTTGCACTTGGGGCAGACATCCAGGGTCTTCTCCAATTCCGGCTTGTACAGCACCGAGTCGCACGACGGGCATTTATGCCAGAGCCCCTCTGGCACCGAGCTCTTCTTCACCTCGGAACGCATGATCGATGGAATAAGCTTGTCGACCAACCAGTTGCTCATGCTCTTCATTCTCCAAAGCGTTTAGGCTCGCACGTGATGGCCACAGTGCCCTGTCGCCACACATCCAAGCGCGTTAACGGCGCCAGCCCCGGGATCGCCTTGTGCTGGCGGCTATCCGATTGACTGCTGAGCACCCTGCTCCAGCACCGCTGGCTAGCGGTGCACTACCACACCTGCAACAGCGCAATGGACGGACCTGAGCGCAGCCTCGTCACATCGAATAGCCCGCGCCGCTCAGGCCGCTCTCACTGCATTCACAAAGGCGCGCACCTTGTGCGCATCCTTGATGCCCTTGGCGGCCTCGACGCCTCCGCTGACATCCACGGCGTAGGGACGCACTTGTGCGATAGCGGCGCCGACGTTGTCCGGGGTCAGACCGCCGGCCAAGATGATCGGCTTGGCGGCATCGCTCGGCACCAGTGACCAGTCGAAGGCCTCGCCGGTGCCACCCGGAATCCCGGCGACAAAGGTGTCCAGCAGGATACCAGCGGCGCCAGTATAGGGCTGGATCAAAGCGCCGATATCGTCGCCCGGCCTGACTCTCAACGCCTTGATATAGGGCCGCCCGGGCGCCTCGCAGGTCGCCGGACTCTCCTCACCGTGAAACTGCAGCAAATCCAGCGGCACAGTCTCCAGAATCACCGCCAGATCACCCAGCGGCATGTCGACGAACAAGCCGACGGTGGTCACGAATGGCGGTAACCGGGCCATGATGGCTCGCGCCTGCTGCGCAGTGACAGCCCTCGGGCTCTTGGCGTAAAACACCAGGCCGATCGCATCGGCGCCGGCTTCGCAGGCGACCAAGGCATCCTCGATGCGGGTAATCCCACAGATCTTGCTGCGAACCACTGGCAACGGGCCTTACCTCCGGGCAAAAGACGATAGTAGCAAACGACCCATCAGCGGTCTGCCGCGACATCCGCCAATCCCGACAGGAAATGGGGACCGAGATAGCGCTGGGGCAGATCGAACTCGGGCGGGTAATCGACCTGCACCAGGTACAGGCCATAGGGGTGGGCGGTCACCCCGCCCGTGCGGCGCACGCGCGTCTCAAGCACCTCTCGTGCCCACTCGGGCTCGCGCTCGCCCGCACCTATCGTCATCAGCACACCGGCGATATTGCGCACCATATGGTGCAGAAAGGCGTTGGCGCGAATATCCAGGACGATGAAGCGGCCATGCTCGAGCAACTGCAAATGATGCACGGTCTTGATCGGCGACTTGGCCTGGCACTGGCGCGCGCGAAAGGCACTGAAATCATGGGTGCCGACCAGGTACTGGGCAGCCTCGCGCATGCGCGCTATGTCCAGCGGCCGGTGATTCCAGGTTACCTCCTCCGCCATGTGCGCCGGACGGATCTGGTCGTTGTAGATCACATAACGGTAGCGTCGCGCCATGGCGCAGAAGCGGGCATCGAAATGCGCCGGCATCAGCTTGGCCCAGGTCACGCTGATATCCCCGGGCAGATTCATGTTGGCGCCCATGACCCAGGCATGCATGGAGCGCTCGACCGGCGTATCGAAATGAACCACCTGGGCACTGGCATGCACCAGTGCATCGGTGCGGCCGGCGCAACTGAGCGTCACGGGGGCGCCGCCGGCCACTTTCGACAGCGCCTTCTCGAGGCACTCCTGGATCGAAGGCACACCGGCACGCTGACGTTGGAAGCCGCGGTAACGCGACCCCTTGTACTCGACTCCCAGGGCCACCTTGAAAACACCAACGGCAGCCGAATCGGCTGCCGTCGCGGGCGTTGCATCTGACATCTATCAGCCCAGTTTGGCGATTAGCTCACGCGCTTCCTGCTGCTGCCCCTCGGTACCCTCGACGATCACCTCGTCGAGAATGTCGCGGGCGCCTTCGGCGTCCCCCATATCGATATAGGCACGCGCCAGGTCCAGCTTGGTCGCGGTTTCATCGGTACCGGAGAGGAAGTCGAAATCCTCCTCGCTTTCCAGGCCGGCAGGCGCGACCGGCTCAGCTTCAAACGACTGAGCCGGCACTTCGGGCTCGGTCGGCTGCTCCAGGCTGCCGCTGAGCTGATCCAATTCGGCGGTCACCTCGTCAAGCTGCTCGGCAAAGCTCTGAGCGTCGGGCTCAATCACAGGCACCTCGCTATCGGCGGACAGATCGAACTCATCGCTCAGATCGAATTCGTTGTCGGCGGCTTCGGCCGGCAAGTCGAGACTCAGGTCCGGCATCGCCTCGTCAGCCGACAACTCGGCCGCCGGTTCCTCATCGAGGCTCAGCGAGAACTCATCCTCTTCGGCGGCCGCTGCGGGGGTTTCACCGCCCAGTTCCAGACCGAAGTCCGCCAGGGCGCCGCCCAAATCCAAGTCCTCACTCGGGGACTCTTCCAGACCCAGATCGAAGCCGAGATCGTCATCCTTGCCGGCAACCGGCGAATCCGGCACCTCCAGCTGCAGATCGTCTTCCAGCTTCAGGGTGTCGATATCGGCCAAGGAAGCCTCGTTCCCGGCGTTTTGCAGATCGCTTTCCAACTCCGATTCGAGATCGTCCAGGCTCAGATCGAACTCGTCATCCAGCCCCGCTGTTTCCTGCAGTTCAGGCACATCTGCCGGTTCCTCTTCGAGGGTCAGGTCATCCAGGCTGAACGCCTCGGACTCGGCTTCGGCAGACTCACTCGCGGCCGCAGCGACTGCGGCAAAGCCGCCGGCAGCGGCCAACATTGCCGGATACTTGCTCTTCAGCAGCTCAACCTGAGCGTCGGCACCGCCGATTTCGCGCAGTTCGCTCTCCTCGCGGGCAAAGCCCTCGCGATCGCCCAGCTCCGCATAGACCTCCATCAACTTGAGACGAAGATCGCTGCGCCCTGGCTCGTCGTTGATGGCATTCTGCAGCAACTCGGCCGCCTGGTTGAAACGACCATAGGCGATGTAGATATCCGCCTCGCCCAGCACGTCGCCGGTCTGCGCGGTCACGCGCTCCTGTGCCGGTGCCGCGCCGGCCTGAGCCTCGCTGAAGTCTTCCTCGAGACCTTCAAAGCTGTCGGCTGGCATCTGCATGTCGGCTTCGAAATCGCCTTCGCCCGTATCAGCGGCCAGGCTCGCCTGCAACTCAGCCTCCTTCTGGGCATTGCGACGCGAGAGCATCATCAGCCCCACCAGCAGCAGCAAGGCGGCCCCGGTGCCGGCAAGGCCCAGGATCATCGGATTGGCCAGCATCTCGTCGAGCGGGCTTGGCGTGTCTTGCTCTTCCACAACGGGCGCAGCAGCGACCGGCTCGGAAACCGGCGCTGGCTCGACGGGCACCGGCGCCGCCTCGACAACGGGTTCGGCGGCGGGCTCGGTAACCGGGGCGGCCGGCTCTTCGCTGTAATTGAAGTCCGGGGTCGCCGGCGCTTCGGGTGCAACTGGCGTCTCGCCAGGCGATTCTTCCACAGGCGCCTGAACCGCTGCTTCGCTCGGCACCGCTGCTGGCTGGGCCTCAGACGCCACGGCTGGCGGCTCGCTGGCTGGCGTCACCTCTGGGGCTACCGGCGCAGGTTCCTGAGCCTGCGCGGCCAGCTCGGCCTGCAACTTGGCCAGCTGGTCGTCTTTGAGTTGGATCAGGCGCTGGAGCTTATCCAGCTGGCTCTGCAGGTCACCCATCCGCCCTTTCAGCTCTTCGTTCTCACGCCGAGTCGAATCCAGACTTTCCTGGGTAACCGCCAACTTGTCCTGCAGCGCCTTGCTGTCCGCAGCACCGCGCTCACTGCCGCCACTGGCCTGACCGGCTTCGGCCGTCACCAGCTTGAGACTGTCCTGGGTCTTGACCTGCGCCGGAGCATCCCCGGCGACGCTGCGCTTGGTCGCATCGAGCTGACGCGCCGCCGGGCTTCGGCCAGCGCGCCAATCGGCATTCTGCGCCGCTACCTGGGCGATGGCCTCGGACTGAGAGCGACTCTTGATCTGCTGATCTTCCGGCAGGCGCAAGACCTGACCACTCTTCAGGCGATTGATGTTGCCCCCGACAAAGGCATCCGGATTCAGGTCCTGGATGGCCAGCATGGCTTGGTGCACGCTGCCGCTGCCACGCACCCGCTGGGCGATTTCCCAGAGAGTGTCATTGGCTGTTGTTCGATATTGGTCCGGACGCGATGCGCTCGGCATTGCCGCCGTGACAGGCACGCTCGGCGCCGCTACAGGCGCAACCGGACGAGGCGCCACCGGGACTACCGGTGCCGCGGCCGGCAACTGCGGCGCGGCGGTAACTGTGGCTTGCGGGGAGTACAGGGGCGGGTCGAGCAGCAGGGTGTACTCGCGCAGCAGCCGACCATTGGGCCAGAGCACTTCCACCAGGAAATTCAGGTAGGGCTCACGCACCGGCTTGCTCGAGGTTACCCGGATGACACTCTTGCCATTGGGTTTGAGTACCGGGGTGAACTTGAGGTCGGTCAGGAAATACTGACGATCGACGCCGGCCTTGGCGAATTCCTCCGGCGTCGCCAGGCTCGGCAGCACCTCGCTGGATCCGAGGTCGCGAACCTCCAGCAACTCGATCTCAGCCACCAGCGGCTGATTGAGCGCCGACTGCAGGGTCACTTCTCCTAGCCCCAGCGCATGCGCCACACCGGAAGACAGTGCCGAAGCAGCTGCGATTGCTAGCACCAGTTTGCGAACCCGAACCATAGCGTTTTCCCTTGTTTTATCTTTTTTCTCGGCATGCGAGAGGGTCTTAATGGTCGCCGCTCAAACTCCCCCGAAGGAGATTCCCCACACAGCGACCAACTCAGCCAGTATTGCCAAGCTCGAAAGATTCTTCAAATTCTGGGTAAGTATCTTTTACAGATGGTGTTTTATCAACAATTAGGCCCATTGCACAGCTTTTCGCAATGGGCCTTTGCCTAGTTTTTTGGACACAATCGACATTTGCAGACCGCCAAAGCGACTGATGGTTGGCAGCCCAGGTCGCCTTGACCAGGGCCGGCCAACTCAGCGCTCCAGCAGAATCCGCAGCATTCGCCGCAGCGGCTCGGCGGCGCCCCAGAGCAACTGGTCACCGACGGTGAAGGCGCCCAGGTAGTGCGAGCCCATGTTCAGCTTGCGCAGACGACCGATGGGCACGCTCAGGGTACCGGTTACCGCCGTTGGCCCCAGCTCGCGGATGCTGGCCTCACGCTGGTTGGGTACCAGCTTGACCCAGGGATTGTGCTGGCTGATCAGGCCTTCGATATCCGACAGCGGCACGTCCTTGTTCAGCTTGATGGTCAATGCCTGGCTGTGGCAGCGCATGGCGCCGATGCGCACGCAGATGCCATCCACCGGGATCGGATTCTTGAAGCGGCCGAGGATCTTGTTGGTCTCGGCCTGGGCCTTCCATTCTTCTCGGCTCTGCCCGTTCGGCAGCTCCTTGTCGATGTAGGGAATCAAACTGCCGGCCAGGGGCACACCGAAGTTGTCCACCGGGAAGCTCTCGCCGCGCATGGCCTCGGCCACCTTGCGGTCGATATCGAGGATGGCGCTGGCTGGATCGGCCAGGTCATCGGCCACGCTGGCGTTGATCGCGCCCATCTGCTTGATCAACTCGCGCATGTTCTGCGCGCCGGCACCGGATGCGGCCTGGTAGGTCATGGCACTCATCCACTCGACCACCCCGGCCTCGTAGAGCCCGCCCAGTGCCATCAGCATCAAACTGACGGTGCAGTTGCCGCCGATATAGTTCTTCAGGCCGGCATCCAGGGACTGGTCGATGACCTTGCGGTTGACCGGATCCAGCACTATGACCGCATCATCGGCCATGCGCAGACTGGAGGCCGCGTCTATCCAGTAGCCTTGCCAGCCGGCCTCGCGCAGTTTGGGGAAGACTTCGCTGGTGTAGTCGCCGCCCTGACAGGTCAGGATCACATCGAGCCCCTTGAGCTCCTCGAGGCTGTAGGCGTCCTTCAGCGGCGCGATGTCCTTGCCGACGGCCGGCCCCTTGCCGCCGACATTGGAGGTGGTGAAGAACACCGGCTCGATCAGGTCGAAATCACGCTCTTCCAGCATGCGCTGCATGAGCACGGAACCGACCATACCGCGCCAACCGATCAGACCTACACGTTTCATAACGACTACACCTATATAAGCAGTCCGCCGGCGCTATCCCGGCACGACTGGGAAGATTACAGACTGCGCAGCGCTTCGACTACCGCGTCGCCCATGGCGGCGGTGCCGACCTTGGTCTTGCCCTCCGACCAGATGTCGCCGGTGCGCAGGCCCTGATCCAGCACCTTGCTCACGGCCTGCTCGATGGCATCGGCCGCGGCCGCCTGATTGAAGCTGTAGCGCAGCATCATCGACACCGAGAGGATGGTCGCCAGCGGGTTGGCGATGCCTTTGCCGGCGATGTCCGGCGCAGAGCCGTGACAGGGCTCGTACATGCCCTTGTTGTGGGCGTCCAGCGAGGCCGACGGCAGCATGCCGATGGAGCCGGTCAGCATGGAGGCCTCGTCGGAGAGGATGTCGCCAAACATGTTGTCGGTGACTATCACGTCGAACTGCTTGGGCGCGCGCACCAGCTGCATGGCGGCGTTGTCCACGTACATGTGCGACAGCTCGACCTGCGGGTAGTCCTTGGCCACTTCCTCGACCACCGCGCGCCACAGCTGACTGGAGGCCAGCACGTTGGCCTTGTCCACCGAGCAGAGCTTCTTGTTGCGGACCATGGCCATGTCGAAACCGACCTTGGCGATGCGGCGGATCTCGCTCTCGCTGTACGGCAGGGTATCGAAGGCCATGCGCTCGCCGTTTTCCAGGACCTTGCTCTCGCGCGGCTGACCGAAGTAGATGCCGCCGGTCAGCTCGCGGACGATGAGGATGTCCAGGCCGGCCACCACTTCCGGCTTCAGCGAGGAGGCATCGGCCAGTTGCGGGTAGAGGATGGCCGGGCGCAGGTTGCCGAACAGCCCCAGCTGCGAGCGGATCTTCAGCAGGCCGCGCTCCGGGCGGATGGCCGGATCGATGGCGTCCCACTTAGGTCCGCCGACCGCGCCAAGCAGCACGGCGTCGGCGGCGCGGGCCTTGGCCAGGGTCTCGTCGGCCAGGGGCACGCCGTAGCGGTCGATGGCGGCGCCGCCGAGGTCATCGAAACTGAGCTCGAAGCCCAGGGCGTAATTGTCGTTGGCCAGGTTCAGTACCTTGACCGCCTCGGCCATGATCTCCGGACCGATGCCATCGCCGGGGAGAACCAGAATCTGCTTGCTCATTGCATTCCTCGATGTGTTCGTAGGGTGGATGACGCTGCTTTCATCCACCAAAACTTCGCAAGGTGGATGGATGAAGTGCCATCCACCCGCCTCTCAAGCCTTACTTGATCGCGCCGAACAGCCAGGGGCTGCTCTGCTGGTGTTTGGCTTCGAATGACTTGATCGCCTCTTTGTCCTGCAGGGTCAGGCCGATGTCGTCCAGGCCGTTGAGCAGGCAGTGCTTGCGGAAGGCGTCCACCTCGAAGTGATACTGCTTGCCGTCCGGGCGGGTCAGGGTCTGCGCCGCCAGATCCACGGTCAGCTGGTAGCCCTCGGTGGCTTGGCACTGCTCAAACAACTCATCCACCTCCTCCTCCTTGAGGACGATCGGCAGCAGGCCGTTCTTGAAGCTGTTGTTGTAGAAGATGTCGGCGAAGCTCGGCGCGATGATGGCGCGGAAGCCGTATTCCTCCAGGGCCCAGGGCGCGTGCTCGCGACTCGAGCCGCAGCCGAAGTTCTCCCGCGCCAGCAGCACGCTGGCGCCCTGGTAGCGCGGGAAGTTCAGCACGAAGTCGTTGTTCAGCGGGCGCGTGGAGCAGTCCTGATTCGGCTGGCCGACATCCAGGTAGCGCCACTCGTCGAACAGGTTGGGGCCGAAGCC
>JBFHKK010000060.1:0-9763 GCA_041595475.1 Pseudomonas sp.
ACCTGATCGAACGTGCCGCCGATGTGGTCCTCAAGGAGCGCCGCCAGTTGATCCTGGTGCCGCGCGAGGCGCCCTATTCGAGCATCCACCTGGAAAACATGCTCAAGCTGTCCAACCTGGGCGTGACCATTCTGCCGGCCTCGCCCGGCTTCTATCATCAGCCGCAGACCCTCGACGATCTGGTCGACTTCGTGGTCGCGCGCATCCTCAATTGTCTGGATATTCCCCAGGATATGCTGCCGCGCTGGGGCGAGCATCACCTGGCCAGTGATGACTAAGACGGCGCTCTTGCTGCTGGGGCTGGCCCTGCTCGGCGGCTGCGCCACCCTGCGCAGCCTGGATGCGGCCAAGCCCGGGGCACCGCTGATCTACGCCGGCACCCGCCTGGACTGGTACAGCCTCAACGGCGGCTGCTGCCCGCTGGATCGCTTCGGCGCGCAGGCGCCGGAGCACGCTGCCCTCGACCTGCCGGCCAGCGCACTGCTCGATACCCTGCTGCTGCCGTTTTCCCTGGCCGCCGAACTGGGGCTGCAACTGGGCGTGCGTGGCGGCCGCTAGCCGCGAGCGTTCAGTCGGCCCAGCCGCGATAGACATAGGTCAGCGGCTTGGGCCCCTTCAGGTAGCCGGACTGCAACTCGCCGATGCGAAAGCCGCCGGCCTCGATCAGCGCCGGGATGTCACGGTCCAGATGACAGCCGCCGGCCAGTGCTTTCCAGCAGGGCGTCAGGCGCCGCTGCCAGCGCATTACGGCTGGCTGCGGGGCCAGTCCGTGCTCGCAGAACAGCAGGCGACCGCCGGGCTTGAGCACTCTGCGCATCTCGCGCAGGGCGGCCACGGCATCCGGGATGGTGCACAGGGTGAAGGTGCAGACGATGCTGTCGAAGCCGGCGGCCGGCGCCTGGATCTGGCCCAGCTCCAGGGCCAGCATCTCGAGCGGAATGGCGATCCGCGCGGCCCGCGTGCGGGCCAGCTTTTGCATGGCCGCGCTGGGGTCGACGCCGACGATAAGGCTGACCTTGCGCGGGTCGTAGAGGGCGAGATTCAGGCCGCTGCCGATGCCGATTTCCAGCACCCGTCCCTCGGCCCGGGGGACGATCTGGGCGCGGGCCTGCATGACCTCGCCCAGGCCGCAGGCGAAGTCGATCAGATGCGGCAGGACATGGCGCTCGTACAGGCCCATGACAGCCTCAGGTCGGGCTGTCGTCGTCGCCCGGAGTTGGGTCCTCGTCGTCGCTGTCGGCGCGCACGGCGGCGAAGCATTGCACCCGATGCTGACTCTCGCCCTGCTCGATGCGCCAGCTGCGGTCGTTCGGATCGAGGCGCGCGGCCAGCACCTCGGCCAGGGAAAAGCGCCACTGACGGCGCAGGCGCCCGTCCAGGCACTCGATGCTCAGCACGGCTTCGTCCTGACTGTCGGCGTCGGCGCTGCCGGCGCTGACCTGTGCCAGCAGTTCCTTGTCCAACTCGAAGCGCCAGGCATGCAAGCCGTCGATTTCGAGCATGTCGGCCCCTTGCAGGGCTTCGATCAGGTTGTGCGGCTCTGTACTCATGGCTTGATTCCGTGCGCGGCTTCGAGGGGGGGTTAGCGGCCCAGACGGCGCAGGCAGTCGGATTCGACCACGCGCACGCCCTTGCCGCCTTCCAGGGCCAGGCGCCAGAGCGCGCGGGCCAGTGCCGTGGCCTGGATGCCGCGGTACTTGCCCGGCAGCCAGCGCAGCAGCGGCGCGGCCAGGCGCTCAGCCAGACGGAACTCCGCACGCGGGCCAAGTAACAAGGAGGGCCTCGCCAGGGTCAGCTGCGGCCAGTCCTGCGCGCGCAGGGCCTGCTCCATCTCGCCCTTGACCCTGTTGTAGAACACCGGGGAGCGGGGATCTGCGCCCAGCGCGCTGACCACCAGCAGGTGGCGCGCGCCTAGTTCGCGCGCCCGAGCGCCGAAGGCCACGACCAGATCATGGTCGACGGCGCGAAAGGCCTCTTGCGAGCCGGCTTGCTTGAGGGTGCTGCCGAGACAGCAGAAGGCGGTGTCGATCGGCCCGCCGAGGCTTGGCAGCAGGGCGGGCAGCTCGCCGACCGGGTTGTCCAGATGTGCATGCTCGGCCAGTGGCCGGCGGCTTGGCGCCAGCACCCGCTTGACGGTCGGTTCGCTGAGCAGGCGGTCCAGCAAGTGCTCGCCGGTCAGGCCGGTGGCGCCGGCGAGGAGGATGTGCTGGGGCGTTCTGTGCATGCGGGTCGGCTCTCGGCAGTTATCGATCAGCTTAGTGGTTGTGCGTCGTTTTGTCGGTAAGGGCGGCCTGCAGGCCGTCCGGGGCCTGAGTCTTGCGCAGCTTTTGCCAGGTCGAGAGCACCGCTTTTGGCGCCCAGATCTGCGGCTCGGAGGCCTCGAACCCCTCATCCTGTTCGCGTTCGCCTACCCTGGCCTTGGCCAGGGCGAAGGCCTGTTCGAGGTCGTCGGTTTGCTGCAAGGCTTCGGCGAACAGGGCCCGGCCGAAATAGGTGAAGTCGTTTTCCTCCGAGCAGCCGAAGGACACCCGGTCGGCTCGGGCGGCCGTCATCACCAGGGTCTTGGCGTCCTTGAGCGCAGGGATGAAGCCCCCGGAATAGCAGGCCGAGATCACCAGCACCTTGTGTCGCCCGCTCAGCGGCTGCAGCAGGGTCGCCAGGTCGGCGGCCGGCAGGTCGTTGAGCTGCAGGCGCGGCTGCTCGAGGCTCAAGGCATGCTCGCGCGAGCCATGGCTGGTGAGGTAGATGAACACCAGGTCCTCCGGGCCGCTGGCGGCGGCCAGCGCCTCGATCGCCCGGCGCAGGCTTTCGCGGGTGGCCAGCGGTCGGCTGGCCAGGTGCGAGCGGTGATTGCTCAGGGTGATGCGGCCGCGGGCGGCGAAGCGCTGCTCGAGCAGCTCGCCGACATAGTCGGCTTCGCGCATGAACACGCTCTGCGAGCCGTCGCCGGCCAGGGTCAGGGCATAGAGTTCGGCCTCGGCGGTGGAGGCCGGCAGGGCGGCGATGGCCTCGTCCAATAGCCGGCCTTGCACCAGCAGGCCGAGCTCCAGCGGGTCGGGCAGCAGGCGGCCCTGTTCGTCGCGGATGCGCACGCCGCCCTGCCAGGTGCCGCTCTGCAGGCTGCCGTCGGCCAGGGTCAGGAGGCCGCGCCCGGCATAGTCGCCGTGGGCGAAGTGACCCTGGTACTGGCTGCCGTCGCTCAGGCGCAGGCGGCCCTGGCCGTGGTAGTTCCAGTTGTCGAAGTGGCCGCGGTAGTCGCTGCCGTCTTCGCCCTTGAAGCGGCCCTTGCCACTGAGGGCACCCTCGACGAACTGACCGCTCCAGACATCGCCGACGGCACTCTGATAGCGTCCCTGGCCATGGAACTGGCCGGCGCGGAAGTCGCCGCTGTAGCTGTCGCCGTCGCTGCCTTCGAGACTGCCGGGGCCATGCAGCCGGCCGTGCCTGAAGCGACCGCTGAAGCGGTTGCCGTAGGGGTCGGTGCGCACGCCCTGGCCGTGGGGCTTGCCGGCTTTGAAGCGGCCCTGGTGGCGGCTGCCGTCGGGTCGCTCGAGGATGCCGGAACCCTGGTACTGGCCGTCGACGAACTCGCCGCGGTAGCTGAGGCCCTCGTGTTCGAGGGTGCCCTCACCCTGGAAGCGACCGGCGGCGAACCCGCCCCGGTAGTGGCCGCCGTCGGCCAGCTGCAACTCGCCCTGGCCGTGGAACAGGCCCTGATGGAAGTCGCCGCGATAGTGTGCGCCATCGGCGCTGCGCCATTCACCCTGACCCTGGCGCAGTCCATTCTGGAAGTCGCCCTGGTACCAGCTGCCGTCGGCATAGTCGAGCCGCCCGGGGCCTTGCAGCAAGCCATCGACGACTTCGCCGCGGTAGCGTCCGCCATCGGGCAGCAGGTGATCGGGCGGCAGCAGCGGTTCGCCGTCACCGCAGGCGGCCAGCAGCAGGGCAAGGCTCAGGGGGGCCAGGAAAGGGCGCATGGCAGGCATCCGGTTCTAAGCGTATTGGCAAGTATGCCGCAAAGTCATGGTTGCGTGCCGCGCCGGTCAAACGGCGGGAGCCCGCGCGGAGTGCCCGATGCCTTGATCGAGCGCCCCGCCGCGGGGAAGGGGATCAGACGAAGCAGAGGGTCAGAGGCTCGGCGATATAGGCCGGTTTTTCCTGGCCTTCGATTTCCAGCACGGCGCGCGCCTTGAGCAGCCACTGGCCCGGGTTCTTCTCGGTGGCGTCAACCAGGGTCACGTTCAGGCGAACCTTGGAGCCGACCTTGACCGGCTGGATGAAGCGCACGCTGTCCAGGCCATAATTGACGGCCATCTTCAGGCCCTGGGGCAGAATCATGATGCCTTCCATCAGCTTGGGGATCAGCGACAGCGAGAGGAAACCATGGGCGATGGTGCCGCCGAAAGGAGTCAGCTTGGCTTTCTCCGGATCGACGTGGATGAATTGGTGGTCGCCAGTGCATTCGGCGAATTGGTTGACGCGATCCTGTTCGATCGCCAGCCACTCGGAGCTTCCCAGTTCCTTGCCTACATAGTCTTTCAGTTGTGCGACGGGTACAGACGGCATACTTCCTCCTTGAGGAGACGGGTGTGGTTTATTACAGCGAGTCAAAGCGTCCTGATCCTAGATCAACATGCCCGGCGGGCTGGGTCAAGCGTGGCGAATGGTCGCGCCAGCTTTATGGCATCGGCCGCCTGATGCCTATAATGGCGGCGACTGGCCGGGATATCGAGGCGAACTCCGCGGTCGGCTGTTGAGGGAGCTTGTCCATGTTGCTACGCGGTCTGTTCTGGCTGGTGCTGTGCCAGTTGCTCGGCACGGCCCTGAATGTCCTGCTGCTGCCGATGCTGCCGGGGCCGATCATCGGCATGCTGCTGCTATTCATCATGCTGCTGCTGCGCGGTCGGGTCGACGAGCCGCTGCAGCAGGCCGCAAGCAGCTTGCTCAAGTACCTGCCGCTGCTGCTGGTGCCGCCGGCCGTGGGCGTGATGGCCTACGCCGAGGCCATAGTCGCCGACTTCTGGGCGGTGGTGGGGGCGCTGGTGCTGTCCTTGTTGCTGTCGCTGGGCTTCGCTGGCTGGCTGATGCACAGCCTGATCGAGCGCCAGGCGCGCCGCCGGGGCGAGTCATGACTCTGGACTGGTCGGGCGCCTGGCAGGCGGTTACCCATCATCCGTTGTTCGCCGTCGGGCTGACCCTGGGCGCCTACCAACTGGCGCTGGCGCTCTACCAGCGCAGTGGCTGGATATTCCTGCAGCCGGTACTGGTGGCCATGTCACTGGTCATCGCGGTGTTGACGCTATCCGGCCTGAGCTTCGCCGAGTACCGGGCCGGTGCCGAGTTGCTGCTGCTGTTGTTGGGGCCTGCCACCGTGGCCTTGGCGGTGCCGCTGTTTGTCAATCTGCGCAGAATCCGCCAGTTGTTCTGGCCGATCATGCTGACCCTGCTGCTGGCCGGGCCCCTGGCCACCGCGCTTGGCGTCGGCCTGGCCTGGCTGTTTGGTGCCGAGCCGATCATGCTGATGAGCATGGCGCCCAAGTCGGCGACCACGCCGATCGCCATGCTGGTGGCCAGTCAGATTGGGGGTATCGCCGCCCTGGCGGCGGTGTTCGTCCTGCTCACCGGGGTGCTCGGGGCGGTACTCGGGCCCGGCCTGCTGCGCATCTGCGGGGTGCACCATCCGGCCGCGCGGGGCATGGCACTGGGCATGACGGCGCATGCGGTGGGCACCGCCCAGGCGCTGCAGGAGGGTGAGGAGTGTGGCGCCTTCGCCGCCCTGGCCATGAGTCTGATGGGGGTAGCCACCGCCGTGCTGCTGCCCTTGGTGATGGCCCTGCGGGTCTGAGGAGGCGAGATGAAACTGCCGTTGTTTCCCCTGAAAACCGTGCTCTTCCCGGGATGCCTGCTCGATCTGCAGGTGTTCGAGGCGCGCTACCTGGACATGGTCGGGCGCTGCATGAAGCGTGGCGAGGGATTTGGCGTGGTCTGCCTGCTCGAGGGCGAGGAGGCCGGCGAGGTCGCCGGGCGCTTTGCGGCAATCGGCTGCGAGGCGCTGATTCGGGATTTTCAGCAACGGCCCAATGGCCTGCTGGGCATTCGGGTCGAGGGCGCGCGGCGCTTTCGGGTGCGCAGCGCCGAAGTCTTGTCCGACCAACTGACCCAGGCCGAGGTCGAGTGGTTGGCCGCTGAGGTGCGCCAGCCGCTGGGTGCCGAGGACGAGGATCTGCTGGCCCTGCTCGGCGCCCTGGCCGAGCATCCGCTAATCGAGTCCCTCGGCATGGGCGGTGAGGTGGACAATCAGGCGGACCTGGCCAACCGTCTGGCCTACCTGTTGCCGCTGGCCGCCGAGCAGCGCCTGCAACTGCTGCTGCTCGATGATCCTTTGGAGCGCCTGCAACTGCTGCGCCGCGTGCTCGAGCAGCTGCAGGAGAAACACGGCGCCTGAGCGCAGCGACAGGCGCTCAGTAGCGGTAGCGCAGCAGGTCTTCGGACAGGTGCCAGGCGGCGATGCCGCCCAGCAGGGCCAGGCACGCCGGCAGCACCAGCCACCAGACCCGCGCCGGCAGCGCCGGCAGCGCACCGCGCCACTGCACCAGGCTCAGGCTGGCCGCGCACAGGGCGCCGGCCAGCAAGGCGCCGGCAATGATGTCGCTAGGCCAGTGCACGCCCAGGTAGACCCGCGACAGCGCGATGCCCAAGGCCGGCAGGCCGGCCAGCAGCAGCCAGGTCAGGCGCAGGCGCGCCGGCTGCCCGCGGCCGGCCAGCACGCCGAGAATCAGGAACAGGGCGAACGCCGCCGAACTGTGTCCGCTGGGCAGGCTGAAGCCGGCCAGCGGTTCGCTCAGCACCTCGGGCCGCGCGCGCGTCAGGGCCAGCTTGAGGGTCGCGCTGGCCAGCGCCGTGCCGAGCAAGGTGGCCCCGGCGAACAGGGCCGCGCGCCATTGGCGGACCAGCAGCAGCAGCAGGCTGAGGATGAGTCCGGCAGCCAGTTGGGTGCGCAAGTCGCCTAGGCGGGTGATCAGCACCATCAGGCGGTCGAGGCTGGCGCTGCGCTGCTCCTGAATCAGCGCCAGCAGTCCCTGGTCGAAGGGGCCGAGCCGCGGCCAGCCCAGCAGCAGCGCCGCCAGCATCAGAGCGCTCAGCGCAGCGGCGATCAGGCTGGCATGGCGCCGCTCGTAGAGGCTGCCGTGCGCGCAGGCCAGCAACAGCAGCGCCAGGCTGCCGGCGACCACCGTCGCCTGGGTCCAGAAGCCCGGCGGCAACGGCAAGCGCAGGGCCGCACCGGTGGCCCAGCCCGGCAGCAGGTAGGCCAGCGCCCAGCCGCCGGCGGCGACCAGACTGACGGCGATGAAGCGTCCGGCCGGCATGTTGAGCATGCCGGCGACCATCGGCAGCATCGGCCGCAGCGGGCCGATGAAGCGGCCGACCAGCAGGCTGGCGACGCCGTAGCGCTGAAAGTAGCGCTCGGCACCACTGAGCCACTGCGGGTGCTGGCGCAGGCCCGGCAGGCGGCGGATGTCCTGGTGAAAGTAGCGACCGACGGCGTAGGACAGGGCATCGCCCAGCAGGCCGCCGCAATAGCCCAGCAGCAGCGTCTGGCCGAGCGTCAGGGCGCCGCTGCCGGCCAGCACTGCCACGCCGAACAGCAGAACGGTGCCGGGAACTATGATGCCGGCGATCGCCAGGCATTCCAGGCAGGCGATCAGAAACAACGCCAGCCCCAGCCACTGCGGGTTGGCCGCCAGCCAGGCGGTGAGGGAATCGAGCCAGGCGCTCATGGCTGCATCTCGGGTGAGATCAGGCGGAAGTCGCGGCCTTCGAGCTGGCCGCGACGCAGCGGATTGCGCGTGCAGTAGCGGGCGTACTCGGCATCGACGAAGCGGTAGGGCAGGTGCTCGTCGCGCCCGCGGGGAATGCCCAGGCGCGTGGTCTGCACGATCTGCCGCGGGCGCTCGCCGACATCCTCGACGAACAGGCGCTGGTCGTCGAAGTGCCGGGCGTTCCAGTCGCCGACTTTCAGCTCCAGGGCCCGGCACAGCAGGGTTTGCCCGGCGCACAGCGTCTCCAGCGGGCGCGGACGGCCCTGGCGGTCCGGGTTGTTGGCCTGCATGCGCGCCAGGCTGGCCGGGCCCGATAGCGCATCTGTCCAGGGCTGGGCAGCCTTGATCAGCACCGCGTTGCCGGGGCCTTTGGCGCTGAAGTTGAGCGAGTCGCCGCCGCGGGCGTAATACATGTAGATATAACCGCCGTCGAGAAAGAGCGCGCGGCGCTTGTCGGTGTAGCCGAGGGAGGCATGGCTGCCGCGCTCGGCCAGGTAATAGGCCTCGGTTTCGATGATGCGCGCGCTCAGCCAGAGGCTGCCGACACGGTGGCGGATCACCTTGCCCAGCAGATCGCGAGCCAGGGCCTGGGCGTCGCGCTCGAAGAAGGCATCGCCGAGGGGCCGGGCGTCGGGCCGGGGGGGGAGGGATTGGCTGAGGTCGGGCATCGGTCGTCGGGGCCAGCGCGGGCGAGGAGGGTCGATGATAATGAATAGGCGCCCCGGCTAACCAGAATCCTTGCCTGGCAGCATGTTTCGCCGGCGCGGTCGCGCCGGTAGAGGGCGGCGCCTGTCGTCTGACCATCTGCCCGGCGCCGCTGTGCGCCGGGCGGCGGCGCCGCTATAATCAGCCGCTTTCCCTGTTGTCAGGCTCTCCCGATCATGTCCGAGTCCGTCCTCGACTATATGACCCGCCTGGGTCGTGCGGCCCGCGCGGCCTCGCGTGTCATCGCCGGCGCCAGCACCGCGCAGAAGAATCGCGCCCTGCTGGCGACCGCCGAGGCGCTGAACCAGGCCCGCGCCGAGCTGGCCGAAGCCAATGCCCAGGATCTGGCCGCCGGCCGCGCCAATGGCCTGGACGCGGCCCTGCTCGACCGTCTGGCGCTGACCCCGGCGCGCATCGACGGCATGATCGAGGGCCTGCGTCAGGTCGCCAGCCTGCCGGATCCGGTCGGCGCCATTCGCGACATGAGCTACCGCCCCTCGGGTATCCAGGTCGGCCGGATGCGCGTGCCCCTGGGGGTGATCGGCATCATCTACGAGTCGCGGCCGAACGTGACCATAGACGCGGCCAGCCTGTGCCTGAAGTCCGGCAACGCCACCATCCTGCGTGGCGGCTCCGAGGCCATCCATTCCAACCGCGCCATCGCCGCCTGTATCCAGCAGGGCCTGGCCGCCGCCGAGTTGCCGGCCGCCGTGGTGCAGGTGGTCGAGACCACCGACCGGGCGGCGGTCGGCGCCCTGATCGGGATGCCCGAATTCGTCGACGTGATAGTGCCGCGCGGCGGCAAGGGCTTGATCGAGCGTATCAGTCGCGACGCCCGGGTGCCGGTGATCAAGCATCTGGACGGCATCTGCCATGTCTATGTCGATGCCCTGGCCGACCTGGACAAGGCGCGCGCCGTGGCCTTCAACGCCAAGACCTATCGCTACGGCATCTGCGGCGCCATGGAGACCCTGCTGGTCGACCAGGCGGTGGCCGCAGCCTTCCTCCCGGGCATGGCGCAGATGTTCGCCGAGAAGGGCGTCGAGCTGCGCGGTTGCGAGCGCACCCGCGCGCTGGTCGAGGTCCTGCCGGCCACCGAAGAAGACTGGAGCAGCGAATACCTGGCGGCGATTCTGTCGATCCGCGTGGTCGACGGTCTGGAGCAGGCCATCGAGCACATCAATCGCTACGGCTCGCACCACACCGACAGCATAGTCACCGAGCACCAGGGCCATGCC
>JBFHKK010000061.1:0-9754 GCA_041595475.1 Pseudomonas sp.
GCCCTGGCGCTGGCTGGAGAGCGGACATGACTGAACCGCTGAAACTGGCCGTGGTCGGCCACACCAATGTCGGCAAGACCTCGCTGCTGCGCACCCTGACCCGCGACGTCGGCTTCGGCGAGGTCTCGCCCCACGCCAGCACCACCCGGCATGTCGAGGGCGCGCGCCTGTCGGTGGCCGGAGAGGCGCTGCTGGAGCTCTACGACACCCCCGGGCTGGAGGACGCCATCGCCCTGCTCGACTATCTCGAGCGCCTGGAACGGCCCGGCGAACGTCTCGACGGCCCGGACCGGCTGGCGCGCTTTCTCGATAGCAGCGAGGCGCGCCAGCGCTTCGAGCAGGAGGCCAAGGTGCTGCGCCAGCTGCTCGCCTCGGACGCCGGCCTCTACGTGATAGACGCCCGCGAACCGGTGCTGGCCAAGTACCGCGACGAACTGGCGGTGCTGGCCCTGGCCGGCCGGCCGCTGCTGCCGGTGCTCAACTTCACCGGCGCCGGCGCCGCGCGCGAGGACGACTGGCGCGAGGCCCTGGCGCGCCTGGGCCTGCACGCGCGGGTGGCCTTCGACACGGTGGCGCCACCGCAGGACGGCGAGCGCCAGCTGTACCAGAGTCTGGCCCTGCTGGTGGAAAAGGCCCGGGCGCAGTTGCAGCGGTTGATCGAGGATCTGCAGGCGCAGCGCGAGAGCCGTCGCCGGGCCGGTACCCGGCTGATCGCCGAACTGCTGCTGGACTGCGCCGCCTGCCGTCGCAGCGTGGCGCCCGAGGCGCCGCAAGTGCAGGCAGCGATAGCGACCCTGCACGAGGCCGTGCGCGCCCGCGAGCAGCGCTGCGTCGAGGCCCTGCTGCGCCTCTACGCCTTTCGCCCGGGCGATGCCGCGGCCGGCGATCTGCCGCTGCTGGACGGACGCTGGGGCGACGATCTGTTCAACCCCGAGACCCTGCGCCAGCTCGGCATCAAGGTCGGCGGCGGCGCGGCGGCCGGCGCCGCCACCGGGGTCGGCATCGACCTGCTGGTCGGCGGCATCACCCTCGGCGCTGCGGCGCTGCTCGGTGCCCTGGCCGGCGGCGGCCTGCAGACCGCGCGCAACTATGGCACGCGCCTGCTCGGCAAGCTCAAGGGCCGCCGCGAACTGAGCGTGGATGATCAGATCCTGCGCCTGCTGGCGCTGCGTCAGCGCCGCCTGCTGGCCGCCCTGGCCGCGCGTGGTCATGCCGCCACCGGCAGCATTCGCCTGGACGTCGAGATCGAGCAGCAGTGGCGCGAGCAGTCCTTGCCGGCGCCCCTGAACAAGGCCCGGGCCCATCCGCAGTGGTCCAGCCTCAACCCCGGCGCCGACCTCGAACAGGCCGAGCGCCAGGTCCAACTCGCCGCCCTGTGTCACGCCCTGGAGAGCACCGACTAGTTTCAGGCTCGCGCCCTCAGCGCGTCTCTGTCCCCAGGTACAGGCGCAGCAGCGCCGGCCATTGCTCGCTGCCGGTGACCCGCAACAGCTCCTGGCTCAGGCGCTCGCGGTAGGGGCTGCCGGCGGCCAGGGCGAAGGCGTAGGCCTGATCCTCGAAGGTGCCGGGCAGGATGCGCAGCCCGCCATCGCCCAACTCGCCATTGCGGTACTGCAGGATAGGCCGATCGTAGACCACCGCATCGGCCTCGCCCTGCTGCACCGCGCGCATCGCCGCGAGCAGATTGGGGTAGCCCGTGTGGCCAATGCGCCGGCTTTGCAGGTAGCGCGCGCTGACGGTCTTGTCGATGGTCGCCACATGGGCCCGGCGCAGATCCTCCTCGCCCTGAATGCCGCCCTGAAGACTGCCGAGGGTCAGGGTGGTGGTCACCGCCGCGGTGAAGGTCGAGACCATGATCAGGCCGGCGAACATCCAGATCAGGGCGATCAGCCGTCCGCCCAGGGTCAGCGGCGCCTTGTCGCCGTAGCCCACCGTGGTCATGGTCACCGCCGCCCACCAGAAGCCGGCGCCCAGCCCCTGGGCCGGGCCGCCGCCGAACTGCTCGCGGTTGCGCCGGCGCTCGAACAGCCAGACCAGGGCGCCGACCAGCAGCAGCAGCACCGCCAGGCCCGCCACCAGACTGAAGAACTGCCAGGACAGCAGGCCCTTGAGCGCGCCCCAGTCGCTGCCCTCGCCGCTGCGCGGCACCGCGATGGCCAGGCCGGTCTGGTAGAAGGGGTGGGTGAAGTCGAAACGCTCCTCGCGCTCGGCGGTCATGGTCAGGGCACCGACCACCACGTCCAGTTCGCCAGCCTCCAGGCTCGGCAGCAGCTGCCTGAACGGCATCGGCTTGAGCTCGAAGGCATAGCCGGCCTGTTCGGCGATGCGCCGCCACAGATCGATGCTGATGCCACGCCAGCTGCCATCGGCCTCGCGAATGACGAAGGGCGGCACCTCGCTGATGCCGACCCGCAGCGACGGCTGCGGCGACTCGGCTGCCCAGGCGGGCAGACTGCTCAGGCACAGCAGCAGGGCGATCAGAATCCTCGGCATAAGCGCTTCTCCCGGAACCAAAAGGGCCAAGGGTAGCAAATACCCCGAGCGCGCCCGCCTCAGACCGCGACCGGCGCCTTGATGTGCGGGTGGGCCTGGTAGCCGACCAGTTCGAAGTCCTCGTAGCTGAAGGCGAAGATGTCCTTCACCGCCGGGTTCAGCTTCATGGTCGGCAGCGGCAGCGGCTCGCGGGTCAGCTGCAGGTCGGCCTGCTCCAGATGGTTGGCGTACAGGTGGCAGTCGCCGCCGGTCCAGATGAACTCGCCCGGCTCGAGATCGCAGACCTGGGCCACCATCAGGGTCAGCAGGGCATAGCTGGCGATGTTGAAGGGCACGCCGAGGAAGATGTCGGCCGAGCGCTGGTACAGCTGGCAGCTCAGGCGGCCCTCGGCGACATAGAACTGGAACAGCGCATGGCAAGGCGGCAGGGCCATCTGCTCGATCAGCGCCGGGTTCCAGGCCGAGACGATCAGCCGGCGCGAATCGGGATTGGTCTTGATCATCTCGATCAGCCGGGCGATCTGGTCGATCGACTCGCCGTTGGGGGCCGGCCAGCTGCGCCACTGGTAGCCGTAGACCGGGCCCAGCTCGCCGTTCTCGTCGGCCCATTCGTCCCAGATGCTGACGCCGTTCTCCTTGAGGTAGCGGATATTGGTCTCGCCCCTGAGGAACCACAGCAGCTCGTGAATGATGGATTTGACGTGGCACTTCTTGGTGGTGACCAGGGGAAAGCCGGCGCCCAGGTCGAAGCGCATCTGCTGGGCGAACAGGCTGTAGGTGCCGGTGCCGGTGCGGTCGCTCTTGAAGGTGCCGGTCTCGCGCACCCGGCGCATCAGCTCGAGGTACTCTTTCATCACGCGGCTCCCTGGGCAGGCTGGCGTTTGTAGGCGTAGGCGATCAGGCCGAGGCCGCCGAGGATCATCGGCAGGCTCAGCACCTGGCCCATGGTCAGCCAGCCCCAGGCCAGGTAGCCGAGCTGGGCATCCGGCACCCGGACGAATTCGACGATAAAGCGGAACAGCCCGTAGCAGGCGGCGAACAGTCCCGAGACCGCCATGGTCGGGCGCGGCTTGCGCGTATAGAACCAGAGGATGACGAACAGCGCCACGCCCTCCAGGGCGAACTGGTAGAGCTGCGAGGGATGCCGGGGCAGCTGCTGCGGGTCGGTGGGAAAGACCATGGCCCAGGGCAGGTCGCTGGCCTTGCCCCAGAGCTCGGCGTTGATGAAGTTGCCAATCCTGCCAGCCCCCAAACCAATAGGGACAAGCGGGGCGATAAAGTCCATCAGCTCGAAGAAGCCCTTGTCGTTACGCCGGCCGAACCACCAGGTGGCGATCAACACCCCGAGCAGGCCGCCGTGGAAGGACATGCCGCCCTTCCACACCTGCAGGATCAGGCTCGGCTGGTCGAGGTAGGCCTGCAGATCGTAGAAGAGCACATAGCCCAGGCGCCCGCCGAGGATCACCCCCATGGCCACCCAGAACACCAGGTCGGAGAGCTTTTCCTTGCTCCAGCTTGGGTCGAAGCGCTGCAGGCGGCGCGCGGCCAGCCACCAGGCGCCGCCGATGCCGACCAGGTACATCAGGCCGTACCAGTGGATTTTCAGCGGACCCAGGGCGATGGCCACCGGATCGATCTGCGGATAGGGCAGCATGGGAAACTCCTCAGAGCAGGAAATTGACGCCCACCGCGAACAGCAGCAGGGCGAACAGGCGCTTCAGTACCAGGGGCGACAGGCGATGGGCCAGGCGCGCGCCGAAACGGGCGAAGAACATGCTGGTCAGGGCGATCCCGGCCACGGCAGGCAGATAGACGAAGCCCAGGCTCCACTGCGGCAGCTGCGGCTGCTGCCAGCCCAGCGCGATGAAGCTGAGCGCGCTGGCCGCGGCGATCGGCAGGCCGCAGGCCGCCGAGGTGGCCACCGCCTGCTGCATCGGCAGGCTGCGCCAGGTCAGGAAGGGCACGCTGAGCGAGCCGCCACCGATGCCGAAGATGGCCGAGGCCCAGCCGATGAAGCCACCGGCCAGGCCCAGCCCGGCCCGCCCCGGCACCGCACTGCTGGCCCGCGGTTTGAGGTCCAGGGCCATCTGGATGGACACGGCCATGGCGAACACGCCGATGATGCGCTGCAGCATCGGCCCCTGGATGGCGGCCGCAGTGAGGGCGCCCAATACGGCGCCGAGCAGGATGCCGACGCTCATCCAGTGGAAGATCGGCCAGCGCACCGCGCCCTTGCGCTGGTGCTCGAGCACCGAGTTGATCGAGGTGAAGATGATGGTAGCCAGCGAGGTGCCCACGGCCAGATGGGTCAGGACCGCGGGGTCGAAGCCCTGGGCGGTGAAACTGAGCACCAGCACCGGCACTATGATGATGCCGCCGCCGACCCCGAAGAGTCCGGCCAGCACCCCGGCGGCCGCGCCCAGCAGCATGTAAAGCAGCAGTTCCATCGACGCCCCCGCAAACAAAGGCGCATGGTAACGGAAGCGGGGCGCCGGGCTCCACTGACCCGGGGGGCCGCGGCGCGCTCAGCTCGAGGAGAAGCCTTCCATCAGGTGCTGATCCTTCAGGCGCACGTAGTTGTCGGCGCTGTAGCGGAAGTAGCTGAGCTCTTTCTCGCTCAGCGGGCGAACTTGTTTGACCGGACTGCCGACATACAGATGGCCGCGCTGCAGACGCTTGCCCGGCGGCACCAGGCTGCCGGCACCGAGCACCACCTCGTCCTCGATCACCGCCCCGTCCATGACGATGCTGCCCATGCCCAGCAGCACGCGGCTGCCGATCTCGCAGCCATGCAGCACCACCTTGTGGCCGATGGTCACGTCGTCGCCGATGGTCAGCGGGTAGCCGCCGGGGTTGAACGGGCCGGCGTGCGTGATGTGCAGCACGCAGCCATCCTGCACGCTGGAGCGCTGGCCGATGCGGATGCTGTGCATGTCGCCGCGAATCACCGCCAGCGGCCAGACCGAGCTGTCGTCGCCGATTTCCACATCGCCGAGCACCACCGCCGAACTGTCGACGAAGACCCGCTCGCCCAGCTGCGGAGTGAACTGTTGGAAACTGCGAATCGCCACGATAGAAACCTCTTAAGCTGCGGTGAGCCCCGATTGTAATTAAGATAGTCGGCATCGCCGGCAAAACCGAGCCTGCCCATCGGCGGCGCCTTGCGCGACCGGCCTGCAACCCTCTGCCTCACAGGTGCCCTAGTCGTGACCGCCCAGAATCCGCTGCTGCAAGACTTCGATCTGCCGCCCTACTCGGCCATCCGCCCCGAGCATGTCGAGCCGGCCATCGACGCCATCCTCGCCGACAACCGCGCCGCCATCGCCAAGCTGCTTGGCGAGCGCAGCGGCACGCCGAGCTGGGACGGCCTGGTGCTGGCGCTCGATGAGCTGCACGCGCGCCTGGGCCGCGCCTGGAGCCCGGTCAGCCACCTCAACGCGGTGTGCAACAGTCCCGAACTGCGCGCCGCCTACGAGGCCTGCCTGCCCAAGCTGTCGGCCTACTGGACCGAACTGGGGCAGAACCGCGCGCTGTTCGACGCCTACCAGGCGCTGGCGCAGAGCGCCGAAGCGGCTCACTTCGAAGTGGCCCAGGCGACCATCCTCGACCACGCCCTGCGCGACTTCCGTCTGTCCGGCATCGACCTGCCGGAAGCCGAGCAGCAGCGCTACGGCGAAATCCAGATGAGGCTCTCGGCGCTGACCAGCCAGTTCTCCAACCAGCTGCTCGACGCCACCCAGGCCTGGACCAAGCAGATCACCGACGAAGCCGCGCTGGCCGGCCTGACCGACTCGGCCAAGGCGCAGATGAAGCAGGCCGCCGAAGCCAAGGGCCTGGACGGCTGGCTGATCAGCCTGGAATTCCCCAGCTACTACGCGGTGATGACCTACGCCGACGACCGCGCGCTGCGCGAAGAGCTCTACAGCGCCTATTGCACCCGCGCCTCCGACCAGGGACCGAACGCCGGCCAGTTCGACAACGGCCCGCTGATGGAGCAGATCCTCGACCTGCGCCAGGAGCTGGCGCGGCTGCTCGGCTTCGCCCACTTCGCCGAGCTGAGCCTGGCGACCAAGATGGCCGAATCCAGCGACCAGGTGCTGCACTTCCTGCGTGACCTGGCCGTGCGCAGCAAGCCCTACGCCGCCCAGGACCTGCAGGAGCTGCGCGCCTTCGCCTTTGATCAGGGCTGCAGCGATCTGCAGAGCTGGGATGTGGGCTACTACAGCGAGAAGCTGCGCGAGCAGCGCTACAGCATCTCCCAGGAAATCCTTCGCCCCTACTTCCCCATCGACAAGGTGCTTTCCGGCCTGTTCGCCATAGTCGAGAAGCTCTACGGCATCCAGATCGCCGAGCTGACCGGCTTCGACAGCTGGCACCCGGACGTGCGTCTGTTCGAGATCCGCGAGAACGGCCAGCACGTCGGCCGCTTCTTCTTCGACCTCTACGCCCGCGCCAACAAGCGCGGCGGCGCCTGGATGGACGGCGCCCGCGACAAGCGCCGCAGCGCCAAGGGCGAGCTGGTCAGCCCGGTGGCCAACCTGGTGTGCAATTTCACCCCCGCCGTGAGCGGCAAGCCGGCGCTGCTGACCCACGACGAAGTGACCACCCTGTTCCACGAGTTCGGCCACGGCCTGCACCACCTGCTGACCCGCATCGAGCATGCCGGCGCCTCGGGGATCAACGGCGTGGCCTGGGATGCGGTGGAGCTGCCCAGCCAGTTCATGGAGAACTGGTGCTGGGAGCCCGAGGGCCTGGCGCTGATCTCCGGCCACTACCAGAGCGGCGAGCCGCTGCCGCAGCAGCTGCTGGACAAGATGCTGGCGGCGAAGAACTTCCACTCCGGGCTGATGATGCTGCGCCAGCTGGAGTTCTCGCTGTTCGACTTCGAGCTGCACGCCAGCCACGGCGACGGCCGCAGCGTGCTCGAGGTGCTGGAGAAGGTTCGCGACCAAGTGGCGGTGCTGCGCCCGCCGGCCTACAACCGCTTCGCCAACAGTTTCGCGCACATCTTCGCCGGCGGCTACGCGGCCGGTTACTACAGCTACAAGTGGGCCGAGGTGCTCTCGGCCGACGCCTTCTCCAAGTTCGAGGAAGAAGGCGTGTTCAACCCACAGACCGGCCATGCCTTCCGCGAGGCGATCCTGGCCCGCGGCGGCTCCCAGGAGCCGATGGTGCTGTTCGTCGACTTCCGTGGCCGCGAACCGCGCATCGACGCCCTGCTGCGCCACCTCGGCCTCAGCGAGGAAGCGGCATGAGCGTAACCAAGCGATTCATCGCCGGCGCCGTCTGCCCGGCCTGCAGCGCCATGGACAGCATCAAGATGTGGGACCAGGACGGCACCCCGCACCGCGAGTGCGTGGCCTGCGGCTATGCCGACAGCCTGGACGCCCGCGGCAACTCGGTGCCCAAGGAGCTGCCGACCCGGGTCAACCTCAGCGCGCTCAAGCCCAAGGCCGCCGATGCCAAGGTCAAGGCGGTGCAGTTCTTCCCCAACCCCAAGCTGAAAAAATGATCGGCCTTCATATTTAGCCTCGCGCAGCGAAGCCCCCCGCAGAGGTGACTGCCGCTGAGGGCTGGCCTCAGCAACTCCCGGCACTCGCTGCCCGTCGGCCGGCCTTTGCCTCACCCCACAAATAACTGTATATAAATACAGTTATTTGTGGGGGAAATTCATGCCTGCCAACCCGCCCGCCCGGGGCCGCGGCGCCGCCAGCAACCCGGCCAACCGCTTCGCCCCGACTCGCTGCCAGGCCGAGGACGACGGCTGGTGGCAGGATGTGCCACCCTCGCGCGCCAGCGAAGTGCGCCTGGAAACGGCCCGCAGCATCATCACGCGCAACCAGTCGCCGGACCTGCCCTTCGACCGCTCGATCAACCCCTACCGCGGCTGCGAGCACGGCTGCATCTACTGCTACGCGCGCCCCAGCCACGCCTACTGGGACCTGTCGCCGGGACTGGATTTCGAGACCCGGCTGATCGCCAAGGAAAATGCCGCGAGCCTGCTCGAACAGCAGCTGTCCCGGCCCGGCTATGTCTGCGCACCGATCAATCTGGGCAGCAATACCGACCCCTACCAGCCGATCGAGCGGCAACAGCGCCTGACCCGGCAGCTCCTCGAGGTGCTGCTGCGCCATCGCCATCCGCTGACCATAGTCACCAAGGGGGCGTTGATCCTGCGCGACCTGGACCTGCTGGCCGAGCTGGCGCGCCAGCGCCTGGTGTCGGTGCATATCAGCCTGACCACCCTGGACGATGAACTCAAGCGCCTGATGGAGCCCCGCGCGGCGGCGCCCGCGGCGCGCCTGAGAACCATCCGCCTGCTCCGTGAGCGCGGCGTGCCTGTGGGGGTGCTCTGCGCGCCCATGATTCCGCTGATCAACGACATGGAACTCGAACGGCTGCTGCAGGCGGCCCACGAGGCCGGCGCGCAGAGCGCGGACTATATGTTCCTGCGCCTGCCGCGGGAGGTGGCGCCGCTGTTCGAGGAGTGGCTGCAGGGCCATTATCCGCAGCGCGCCGGCTATGTCCTCAGCCTGATCCGCCAGAGCCGCGCCGGCGCCCTCTATGACAGCCGCTTCGGCCGGCGCATGCGCGGCGAAGGTGCCTTCGCCGAGTTGCTGGCGCAACGCTTCGCCGTTGCGCTCAGGCGCCTGGGCCTGCAGCGTCGTCTGGATGTGCCGCTGGACTGCTCGCGCTTCTGCCCGCCGGGACGCCAGCTGGCCCTGCTCTAGCGGTTTGCTTAGCCCGCTCAGCCGGCCAGCGACTGATCCAGCTGCAACTCGACGCCGAGCTGTTGCGACATGCAGGGCCAGCGCTGCCAGGCCGCCTCGGTCCTGGGGTCGCGCAGGCGCTGGCGATAGGCCTGAAGCGCGGCCCGATCGAAACGGCCCTCGCCGAGCAGGCCGTCGACCGCCCGGTGCACCGCCTGATCCAGTTCGTTGGCGAAGTCCTCGCCGATCAGCTGATGGGCGATCAGGTTGGCCACCGTGGTATCCAGGGGAATCAGCGGTTCACCGAGGTGGGTGATGTAGCGGTCGTTGACTTCCTCGACCAGGCGATGGGCCAGGTAGGCCTCGTCGAGCAGGCCATCGAGCCCCTCATGGCCTTCCAGCACCTGCGGCGGCTGCACGAAGAACTGCTCGGCCACCCGCAGTACCGGCCCGACCTGCGCCTCTATACCGGCCTCACGCGCCACCTGGCCGGCCGCCTCCAGCACCTCCGGCACCTGCTCGATATAGGCGGTGACGAAGCGCGTCAGCAC
>JBFHKK010000062.1:0-9749 GCA_041595475.1 Pseudomonas sp.
AGTGGGCCGCCGCGCTGGGCTTCAAGATCGCCTACAGCCCGCTGGGCATCACCCTGGCGCTGACCTTCGTCACCCTGCCGTTCGTGGTGCGCACCCTGCAGCCGGTGCTGGCCGACATCCCCCGCGAGGTCGAGGAGGCCGCCGCCTGCCTCGGCGCCCGCCCCTGGCAGACCCTGCGTCACGTGCTGCTGCCGGCCCTGCTGCCGGCCTGGCTGACCGGCTTCTCGCTGGCCTTCGCCCGCGGCGTCGGTGAGTACGGCTCGGTGATCTTCATCGCCGGCAACATGCCGATGAAGACCGAGATCCTGCCGCTGCTGATCATGGTCAAGCTCGACCAGTACGACTACACCGGCGCCACCGCCATCGGCGTGCTGATGCTGCTGGTCTCCTTCATCCTGCTGCTGGCGATCAATCTGCTGCAGCGGCGCATCGCCCACCCCTGAGGAGCCGCTGATGACTGCTTCGACCCTGAGCCAAGGCCTGCCCGCCCAGGCCGCCCGCCGCGAGACGCGCTGGGGCCGCCGGCTGCTGATCGGCGCCGCCTGGCTGGTGTTCTCTGTGTTCCTGCTGCTGCCGCTGCTGGTGGTGCTGAGCGAGGCGCTCAAGCAGGGCCTGGGCCCCTTCTTTACCGCGGTGCTGGAGCCCGACGCCCTGGCCGCCCTGCGCCTGACCCTGCTCGCCGTCGGCATCGCCGTGCCGCTCAACCTGGTGTTCGGTGTGGCCGCCGCCTGGTGCGTGAGCAAGTACGAGTTCCGCGGCAAGAGCCTGCTGGTGACCCTGATCGACCTGCCGTTCTCGGTCTCGCCGGTGATCGCCGGCCTGATCTATGTGCTGCTGTTCGGCGCCCACGGCTGGTTCGGCGAATGGCTGGCCGAACACGACATCCAGATCATCTTCGCCCTGCCCGGCATCGTTCTGGCCACCCTGTTCGTCACCGTGCCCTTCGTCGCCCGCGAGCTGATTCCGCTGATGCAGGAGCAGGGCACCCAGGAGGAGGAGGCGGCGCGCCTGCTCGGCGCCAGCGGCTGGCAGATGTTCTGGCACGTGACCCTGCCGAACATCCGCTGGGGCCTGATCTACGGCGTGGTGCTCTGTACCGCCCGGGCCATGGGCGAGTTCGGCGCGGTGTCGGTGGTCTCCGGGCATATCCGCGGCTACACCAACACCCTGCCCCTGCACGTCGAGATTCTCTACAACGAATACAACCATGTCGCCGCCTTCAGCGTCGCCAGCCTGCTGCTGCTGCTGGCCCTGCTGATCCTGCTGCTCAAGCAGTGGAGCGAGTCGCGCCTCGAGCGCCAGCACAGCCGTAACGGTGAGGAATAACGTCATGAGCATCGAAGTCAGCCACGTCAACAAGCGCTTCGGCGCCTTCCAGGCCCTCAAGGACATCAACCTGGACATCCGCAGCGGCGAGCTGGTGGCCCTGCTCGGCCCCTCCGGCTGCGGCAAGACCAGCCTGCTGCGCATCATCGCCGGGCTGGAGACCCCGGACAGCGGCGCGATCGCCTTCCACGGCGAGGACGTCGGCGCCCGCGATGTGCGCGAGCGCAACGTCGGCTTCGTGTTCCAGCACTACGCCCTGTTCCGCCACATGACGGTGTTCGACAACGTCGCCTTCGGCCTGCGCATGAAGCCGAAAAAGCAGCGCCCGAGCGAGAGCCAGATCGCCAAGCGGGTCCACGAGCTGCTCGAGCTGGTGCAGCTCGACTGGCTGGCCGAGCGCTACCCGGACCAACTCTCCGGCGGCCAGCGCCAGCGCATCGCCCTGGCTCGCGCCCTGGCGGTGGAACCCAAGGTGCTGCTGCTCGACGAGCCCTTCGGCGCCCTGGATGCCAAGGTGCGCAAGGAGCTGCGCCGCTGGCTGGCGCGCCTGCATGAGCAGGTGCACCTGACCAGCGTGTTCGTCACCCACGACCAGGAGGAGGCCATGGAGGTGGCCGATCGCATCGTGGTGATGAACAAGGGCGTGGTCGAGCAGATCGGCACCCCGGCCGAGGTCTACGAGCAGCCGGCCAGCGACTTCGTCTACCACTTCCTCGGCGACGCCAACCGCCTGCAGCTGGGCGACGAGCAGCTGCTGTTCCGCCCCCATGAGGTCTCGCTGTCGCAGCAGGCCGAGGTCGGCCACCTGGCGGCCGAGGTGCGCGACATCCGTCCGCTCGGGGCCATCACCCGGGTGACGCTCAAGCTCGGCAGCCAGGCCGAGCCGATCGAGGCCGAGGTGGTCAAGGATCACCCCAGCCTGCGCAACCTGCAACGCGGCACCACCCTCTACTTCCGCCCCCGGCAGGGCCAGGGAGGGGCCTGAGCCTGGCGGCGAGGTTCGGCGTGCGGCTGGAGGCCCGCGCTGACCGTAGGGTCGACAAGGCTTGACGGCATTGGTTGTGGGAATCACTCTCTAGCCCAGTCACCCGCCCTTGCCCCGCGCCCGCCAATGGCACGGCCGAAGGCGGGCTGTGGTCGCTCTTGGGTCGGCCCCCACAACAATAACAAGGAGCATCTTGCATGCGCGTTAACTCGCTGTTCGGACAGGTGATGATGGTGCTGCTGGGAATGGTCGCCGGGCTCTCGCCGCTGACCTTAGCCGCGGCGGCGGGCCCCCAGGAGTTGGTGCAGGTGCACGCCAGCCGCGCCACCAGCAGCCTGCTGCTGCTGCGTGGCGAGGGTTATCAGGATGAGCATCGGCAGCGCCTGGAAACCGACCTGCAGGCCCTGGCCGACGCCCTGCAGCAGTTGCCGCAAGGCAGCGACAGCCTGCGCGCCGCCCATGCCGAGCTGGTCAAGCAGCTGCGCCGCGGGGTCGCCTTTGGCCCCGGCGAGGAGAACATGCCCTGGGGCTACCTGCAGGAGTTGAGCAAGGCCCTGCGCGAGGTACTCAGCGAGGCACGTGCCCTGGCCAGCGAGGACGAAAGCGCGCTGGCCGCCAAGGTCGAATACCTGGCCGTGCAATACCTCAGTCGCTCCTATCTGGGCAGTTTCGAGATCGCCCGCGAGCAGCCAGACACCTACGTCGGCCAGGACGAACGCCTGTTGGTGCCGGCGGTCGATCAGGAGTTGGAGGCTTTGACGGCCAAAGACGATCCCCAGGTCGCCAAGCTGATGGTGCGCTGGGCCTACCTGAAGGCCGCCCTGAGCGACATGAACAGCGCCAGCAATGCCCTGGAGAGCCTCTCCGGCCGGCCCTTCGCGCCCATCACCGTGGACCGCCACAGCCGTGCCCTGAGCAAGCAGCTGATGGCGATGAACTGATCCGCCGGCCGCGCCTGCCCTTGCCGGCGCGGCCCAGGCTCAGGCTTCAACCCTCGCCCTCGAGGTCGCGGATATGGGTCGGCCCGGCCCGCTCGATCACCGCCTGCTCCAGTTCGTGGCGCAGGCCGAGCAGGAAGGCCGCCTCGGCGACCACGAACAGCGGCCCGATCGCCAGACCCATGAGATCGTCGACGAAGGCCGGCTTGCGCCCCTCGTAATAATGGCCGACGAACTGGATGATCCAGCCGACCACGAACAGGCCCAGGCCGGCGCTCAGCCAGATGGCGGTGGACTGTCCGGCCAGCGCCGCCCCGGCCCACAGGCACAGGCCCAGCAGGGCGCTCATCAGCAGGCCCAGGCGCAGATCCAGGCGCAGGTAGAAGAGCCCGGCGACCAGCACCGCCAGGGTCGCCGGCGCCAGCCACAGCCCGGCCAGCTCCAGGCCCGGGCGCGACAGCAGCACCACCACCGCCAGCACGATCAGCGGTATGCCGAGGAAGTGGGTGAGGATGTTGCGCTTGTCGCGGTGGTAGGCGGCGTACTGGCTCAGGTGCTCGACCAGGGTCTTCATCGGGGTTGTCCTCGCGGCGGTTCAGGTTCGATCATAGTGAACCGACACCGCGTCCGGGCTCTGTCGGCTAGCCGACACAGTGTGGAGAGAAAATGTCCCGCGCCCATGCCTTTCGCACCCGACTGCAGTCCGGCCACTGGTTCAGCGCCCTGCCGGGGCCCTTGCAGCAGGCGCTGCTGGAACTGGCCCAGGTGCAGCAGCTGGACGCCGGGCAGCGGCTGTTTCGCCGCGGCGATTCGCCCAGCGGCCTCTATGCCCTGGTCGAGGGCGCCATGCGGGTCGGCGCGGTCGCTGCCAGCGGCAAGGAGGCGCTGCTGACCCTGATCGAACCGCCCAGCTGGTTCGGCGAGATCTCCCTGTTCGACGGCCAGCCGCGCACCCACGATGCCTTCGCCGAAAGCGCCAGCGTCGTGCTGCTGGTGCCGCAATCGGCGCTGCTGACCCTGCTCGAGCGCGAGCCGCGCTACTGGCGCGACTTCGCCCTGCTGATGAGCCAGAAGTTGCGCCTGGCATTCATCGCCCTGGAGGAGATGAGTCTGCTGCCGGCCGCGCCGCGTCTGGCCCGGCGCCTGCTGCTGATTGCCGAAAACTACGGCGAGGGCGAGCCGCGGCGGCTGATCCAGCTGGCCCAGGAGCAGCTGGCGTTGATGCTGGCGATTTCGCGCCAGACCACCAACCAGATCCTCAAGGAACTGGAGGCCCAGGGCATCGTCCGCCTGCACTACGGCGAGATCGAGATTCTCGACTGGGCCGGCTTGCGCCAGGTGGCCGGCTGAGGGTGCCGAGCCGAGGGGCTATCCTGAGTCATCGGCGCCTCTGCCCTTTTGCCTTTCGGAGTTCCTTGTGTCCGAGTCCGCCAATGCCGGCCCGTCCGATCCTGAAGCCTTGCCGCCGGTGCTCGCCGGCCCCCTGCTGCGGCGGCTCGAGCCGCAGCGCCTGCTGCTCTGGCTGGTCGGCTGCGGGCCCCTGACGCTGACCCTGCGCCTGGCCCATGGCGATGCGGCCGGTGCCGCGCAGGAGCGCGACTATCCCCTGGCGGGCGATAGCTGCAGGGTTCTGCAGATCGGCCGGCGGGCCTATCTGCACCTGATCGACCTGAGGCTGGACGAGGCGCTGCCAACCGATGTGCAGATCGACTACGACCTGCTGATCGAGGGCGACGGCCAGCCGCCCCGGGGCATCGCCGACTGGGCGCCGCACCTGCTCTACGAGGGCGCCGAACGGCCCAACTTCGTCCTGCGCGCGCGCCTCGAGCAGTTGCTCCACGGCTCCTGCCGCAAGCCCCATCACGCCGCCGCCGACGGCCTGCTCTGCGCCGATCGGCTGCTGGCCGAGCAGCCGGCGTCGGCGGCGCGCCCGGCCTTGTTGCTGATGAGCGGCGATCAGGTCTACGCCGACGATGTCAGCGGGCCCATGCTGCGGGCGATCCACCAGCTGATCGAGCGACTCGGGCTGTTCGGCGAACGCCTGGAGGGCGCCCGGGTCGAGGACAGCGAGGCGCTCTACGCCCACGAGGTCGGCTACTACCAACGGGCCGATCTGCTGCCGGCGCTGGACACCAACGTCAGCCTGCGCGAGCGCTTCTTCGGCGGGGTGCGCAAACCCATCTTCACCACCAGCAACGCCGACAACCACCTGGTCACCCTGGCCGAGGTGCTGGCGATGTACCTGCTGGTCTGGTCGCCGACCCCCTGGACCCTGCTCGATGGCCGCCGGCCGTCGCTGGATGCCGAGCGGGCGCGGCGCTACGAGGCCGAGCGCGAACGCATCGAGGCGTTTCGCGCGGGTTTGCCTGGGGTCGCCCGCGCCCTGGCCCACCTGCCGACCCTGATGATCTTCGACGACCACGACGTCAGCGACGATTGGAACCTCTCGGCGCAGTGGGAGGAGACCGCCTACGGCCATCCCTTCTCCCGGCGCATCATCGGCAACGCCCTGCTCGGCTACCTGCTGTGCCAGGGCTGGGGCAACAATCCGGATGTGTTCGGCGAACTCCTCGAGCAGTACCAGGCCCTCGGCCGCGGGCGCGATCAACAGGATCGCTACGACAGCAGCGCCCAGGACGGCCTGATCGACCAGTTACTGCGCTTTCACCAGTGGCACTATGTGCTGCCCAGCGAGCCGGCCCTGCTGGTGCTCGATACCCGCACCCGGCGCTGGCGTAGCGAACGCAACCCCAAGCGGCCCTCCGGCCTGCTCGACTGGGAGGCGTTGTGCGAGTTGCAGCAGGCACTGCTGGATCACCCGGCGGCGATCATCGTCTCGCCGGCGCCGATCTTCGGCGTCAAGCTGATCGAGGCGACCCAGCGGGTGTTCACCTGGCTCGGCCGCCCGCTGCTGGTGGATGCGGAGAACTGGATGGCCCACCGCGGCGCGGCGCGGGTGATCCTCAACATCTTCCGCCACTCGCGCACTCCCGGCTGCTACGTGGTGCTGTCGGGCGACGTGCACTACTCCTTCGTCTATCGGGTGCTGATCCGCCATCGCAAGAGCGCCCCGCATATCTGGCAGATCACCAGCAGCGGCCTGAAGAACGAGTTTCCGCGGCGCCTGCTCGACTGGTTCGACCGCCTCAACCGCTGGCTCTATTCGCCGCGCTCGCCGCTCAACTGGCTGACCAAGCGCCGGCGCATGCAGGTGCAGCCCTTGGTCCCCGACCGCAGCAGTGCCGGCGAGCGCTTGTGGAACGGCGCCGGCCTGGGTCAGGTGTGCTTCGACGAGCAGGGTCGGCCCCGCGAGATCTTCCAGCTCAACGCCGACGGCTCGCCGCCCACCGCCTTCGTCGAGGATCGCTCATCCGCCGAGCCCCAGGCGCAGCCGGCCGCCTCGACCGGCGAGCGCTGATAGGGCGACCGGCCGGGCTTCAGTCCCGAGGATGATGCACATTCGCGGCGCTGTCGCCCAGGCGCTCGCCGAGCGCTTCGCTCGAGCGGCTCAGCTGCTCGGCACAGGTCGCCAGCTGCGCGCCCTGTTCGGCCTGCAGAGTCAGTTGTTGCTGCAGCTCGCGCACGGCGGCGACCAGGCCCGGCAGCCTGGATTGGGCATTGCCCTCGCCGATCGGCAGCAGCTGCTGCAGCTCGCGGGCCTGGCCTTCGATGCCCTGCAGCTGGCCGCCGGCGCCCTCGACCTGCTGCGCCGCCGCCTCCAGCGCCTGGGCCTGGCGCTGGCCGTGGCTGACCACGGCGGCGCTCTGCTGGCGGATGTCGGCGATCATCTGGCCCACTTCGCCGGTGGCGTTGCTGGTGCGCGCGGCCAGGTTGCGCACTTCGTCGGCGACCACCGCGAAGCCGCGGCCCTGTTCGCCGGCGCGCGCCGCCTCGATGGCCGCGTTGAGTGCCAGCAGGTTGGTCTGGCTGGCGATGGACTGGATCACCTGAGTGATCTGCTCGATCTGCTCGGTGCGCCGGCCCAGGCCGTCGATCAGTTCGCGGCTGACGTCGGTTTCGGCGCCGAGCTGGCGCATCCCGGCGATCGCCTGCTGCAGACGTTGCTGGCCATCGGCGCAAGCCGTGCCCATGGCCTGGACGGTGCCCAGCAGCCCCTGGTCGTGGTGGCGCCTTTGCGCCTCGTCCTGGAGTATCTGCTCGGCGTCGTCGCCGATCTGCTCGACGGTGTGGCGCTGAGCCGGCTGCCGTGCGGCCAGTTGCTCGGCCAGCCGGTTCAGCTGCAGCGCCGACAGGGCATTGGCCTGGATGGCCGTTGCCAGGCTCTGGCGCCATTCGGCCGCACGCCGCTCGGCGTCGGCGTCCACGGCGGGCGGCCACTCCTCGTGCGGCCGTTGCCAGGGACCCAGCCAGGGCCATAGCGCCAGCAGCAGCACGGAGGCGGCGCTCACATAGGCCGGCACTGAGACCTGTTGGTAGAGCGCCAAGAGTGCGATCAGGCCCAGGGCGTGCAGCAGGCAGGCGACGGGGTGGCGAATGAAGGCAGCTTGCATGACCGACCTCAGGCTTATGGTTCTGGATGGCGCGCGAGTGCCGTCAACGAGTCGCCCGGGCGCCCGTGCAGGCTACGCGATCGACAGGCTCGCCGGCAAAAGGTTGCTGCGCCGGCGCGCTCGGCTAAGCGCCCAGGCGGTGACGGCGGACGAAGCCCTGGTCGAGATAATCCTTCCAGCGCCCGCACCAGTGCCCGCCGGCGCTGAACGGGCCCCAGCCGAGCAGGGCGCCGCCATCGCCGGTGGCCAGCAGCGCCAGGCTGCGCCGCTGCGGTCTATAGGGGCGCAGCGGCAGGCCGCCCAGGGCGGCGGCGAGATTGGCGGCCAGTACCGGCCCCTGGCGCACCGAATAGACCCCGCTCTTGGCGGCGCCCGGCAGGCTGGCGCAGTCGCCCACGGCGAACACCCGGGGATGGGACAGGCTCTGCAGGGTCGAAGCGATGCGCACGAAGCCGTCCCTGTCGCAGGCCAGGCCGCTTGCGCTCAACCAGGGCCAGGCCGCGGCGCCGCTGGCCAGCAGCAGGCGGCTGCCGCGCCAGACCGGCAGACGGCCGCTGAGCAGACGCTCGCCGTCGATGGCGTCGATCGGGCAGTGCTCGCGCACCTGCACGCCGCGCTGGCGCATCTGGCCGAGGGCGCGCAGGTGCAGCCCGGCATTGTGCCCGGCCAGCAGTGGCCCGGAGCAGAACAGCGCCAGGGCCGGCACCTGCCCGGCCACAGCCAGGGCCAGTTCGACCCCGGCGGCGCCTCCGCCGACAATCGCCAGGGGGCGCGGGTCGGCCTGCCAGGCCCGCCAACGGTCGACGAAGGCGCTGAAGGGCTTGACCGCCAGGAGCTCCATGCCGGCGCCGCTCTGCGGTGGCGCGGCGATGCGCGCGCCGACATTGAGCGACAGCCAGGCACCGGCCAGTCGTCGCCCGTCGCTCAGTTGAACCTGGCCGGACTCCGGCGCCAACGCGGCAACCGCGCCTTGGACCAACTCGACCCCGGCCGCCCGGCACAGCGGCGCCAGTTCGATCCGGCAGTCGGCGGCGGCGAAGCGTCCGGCCAGCAGGCCCGGCAGCATGCCCGAGTACCAGGCCGCCGGTTCGGGACTGAGCAGGCCGATGCGTCCCGGCGGCCGCTGGCCCAGGGCCCAGCGCCGCAGCACCCCGAGGTGGGCGTGGCCGGCGCCGAGCAGCAGCAGGTCGAAGTCGCTCATGGGCCGGTTCAGGGCGGGTCTAGGGTCAGGCGCGGCGCGGCGAAATAGCTCTCCACCCGCTCGCCGGTGTTGTCGCTGTCGGCGGCGAAGACCACCCCGAGGATGCGTCGCGGCGCGCTGCCGAAGGCGGCGACGGCATCGCCGCGCAGATCGCGGCGCTCGGCCAGCCACTGCCCCAGGGGCGCCTCGGGCCCGCGCAGCACGCGCATCTGCACGGTGTCGGCGTAGGCGCTGGGGGCCTGGGTTCCGGGCGGGCGGCGATTGTCCCAGACATAGCTGAGGGTCCTGGCCGGCAGCTGGGGGTCGTAGAAGGTGCGCGCCAGGCGCAGCTTCTGGCGGGCGAAGAAGGGCAGGCTGGCGAGCGGGTAGTCGAGCAGCACATAGACCCGCGCCGCATAGTCGTCGCCCGCGCGGGTGGCGAAGCGGGCCTTGTCCAGGCGCTGCTCAGTGCGCCATTGCCAGCTGAGTTGCCAGGCTTTGTCGCCGGGCAAACTCAATGGGTGCACCAGCCCACCAGCGGCGGCATTGGCTTTGATCTGCAACACCTGCTGGCCGTCCAGCTCGACCAGCGAGCGTTCTGACGGTGTGAGCTTGGGGATGTCCGCCAGCTTCCATGGCGTAGTCCATTCGCCGGCCGGCGCTCCGGCGCTCCAGGGTGTGAGCAGGTTCTCCGCCTGGGCCAGGGGCGCGGCGAGCAGCAGGCTCAGTAGTAGGTTGCGCATCAGCTGCGGCGCCAGGTGTGGAAGCGCTCGACCAGTCGTAGCAGGCCTTGTGGGGCATGCGCACGC
>JBFHKK010000063.1:0-9527 GCA_041595475.1 Pseudomonas sp.
ACGACAAGAGAGCATGATGGGCGACTTCGATGCCATCCGACCCTACGCCGACCACGAAGTACCAGCCGTTCTGGCGCGCCTGCTGGCCGACGATGCCTTTCTCGACATCCTCACCCAGTATCGTTTTCCGCGCCAAGCCGCGGCGCTCGGCTGGCTGCTCAAACCCCTTATAGCCTATCGGCTGCGCCGGCAGTTTCGCGGCATCACATCGGTCGCGGCCCTGCAGACGAAGATCAAACCCTACATCGATCGCACCGTGGAGCGCGCCACGGACGGGGTGACCTATTCCGGGCTCGAGCGCCTCACGCCGGGCAATGCCTACCTGTTCATCGCCAATCACCGCGACATCGTCATGGATCCGGCCTTCGTCAATTACGCCGTCTACCACGCCGGGCTGCCGACCCCGCGCATCGCCATCGGCGACAACCTGCTGCAGCGCCCCTTCGTCAGCGACCTGATGCGCCTGAACAAGAGCTTTATCGTGCACCGCTCGCTCAGTGGCCGGCGGGAGAAGCTGGCGGCCTACCAGCTGCTCTCGGCCTATATCAACCACTCGATCGGTCGCGATGGCCAGTCGATCTGGATCGCCCAGGCCGAGGGCCGCGCCAAGGACGGCAACGACCGCACCGACTCGGCGATCCTCAAGATGTTCCACATGAGCCGCAAGGACGAGCCGTTCGCCGAGGTCATCGCCTCACTGCGCCTGACCCCGGTGTCGATCAGCTACGAGTACGACCCCTGCGACCTGGCCAAGGCCCGCGAGCTGTACCTTCGCGCTAGCACCGGCGAGTACAGCAAGGCACCCGGCGAGGACGATCGCAGCATCGGCCTGGGAATCACCGGCTACAAGGGCCGGGTGCACGTGCATTTCGGTGACACCCTGAGCCAGAACCTGGCCGACAGCAAGCAGCTGGCGGGCGCAGTGGACCAGCAGATCCTCTGCGGCTATCGACTGTTCCCGGTGCACTACCTGGCCTATGAACTGTGGGCCGAGCGCGACCCCGAATTAGCGGTGCCCGGCGCAGCCGATCTGTTCGCCCCCGCCGAAGTGCAGGCGGCGCAAGCCCAATGGCAGCAGCGCCTGGCCGCCTGCCCGGCCGAGCAGCAGCCCTACCTGGTGCTGCAGTACGCCAATCCGGTACGCAATCAATACCGGGTCAAGGCCGGCCTGCCGCTGTAGCCCTTACCGCGCATCGAGACCTCGACAACAAGGCAGCCCGCAGTCTGCCTTGTTGATCGCACGGCGCCCGCTCAGACTCGCGTGCTGCCCCAGGACAGCGCCAAGGCCAGCGCCATGCAGGCGTAGCCGAAACGGTAGAAGAACAGATTCAGCCGCAGCGTCGGCTCGTCCTGCAAGACCTTCTCGCCCTCGAACGCCTGCATGTCCCGCGCCCCCGCCAGTCGAGCCGCACCGAACTGCTCGCGCAGGCGCGTGGCCACCAGCAGCCAGGCACCGGCCAGGGCGAAGAACAGCGCCAAGGCGTTGGTCCAGTAGCCCGGATTAGCGACAAACAGCGACCAAAGTGCCTGCAACGACATGGACGACCTCCTCGTCAGGCTGGTGCAGGACGCCTCCCACTGCACCAGAAAAGGGAAAAACGCCGCGCCCGCGGTGTATGAAAGGCCCAGGACGGGCTCATCAGCCCGGCGAAGGGCGCAAGGGGCGACGCCGCCGAGCCGGTTTTCGCAACCCTCGCGTAGACACTAGCGGCGATAAACGGCCGGCAATTCTACCGAAAGGCCATCCTTATAAGGTTTGAACCCGACGAGCGCGCTAGATATCCCGAAATCATCTGACCAGAGCCATATTCCGTCATCTTTCTGGCCTAGCCTTTGAATCCTCACTCAGGAGCGCACCGACATTGCCGTTCGAATGCGTACTCAATCAGCCCAAGGAGAAACATTATGCTGAACACCCAACCGGTAGACCGCGATTACCTGATCGACTCGCTGGATGACGTGGAAGAAGTGATCGACGGCCTCTCATTCAACGTGCACGACCATCACTGGCTGGTGTACTGCTCCCTCGGTGGCCATGAGCACTATGACCTGCCGGATGTCGACCCGCACACGGGCATGAGCCTGCCCGAGTTCTATGCCGAAGCGGCCTGATTCCCTCCCCCACAATAGCCCGGCTCCCGCTTCTGGCGCCGGGCTGAATGCTCGAGCCGGCGCGTCCAGCCAGCATTGAGCAACCCGCTCCACCGGCTGCTTCGACGGCTCCAAATCTCCTCCGGCAAACCGAGCCCCACGCGCTGCCGCGCCCGATCAGCCGCCCCGCCACCAGAACAGCAAGGGCACAGGCGCCACGGCCAGGGCGATAAGCGCCAGGTAGCCGGTAAAGGGCACCAGCTTGCTCATGCCGGCGATCAGCCCGATTCCGCCGCCGCCACCAATCAGGGCATTGCCCGGAAGGTTGAGCAGGGCGGCGATCGCCAGATAACGATGCCTGACAAGCCAGGGGGCGACCGCCGATGGCGCCCTGCTCTCGAGCAGGCGCAGGCGCGCCGGCCCGTCCAGCGGCGCCAACTGTTGCACCAAGGCGCTGGCGCGCTGCAGATGAAGCCATTCGAGCAAGCGGTAGAGCAGCCGGGGCGACACCGTGCGCCCAAGTGCAAAACTGAGCGACAAGGACACCAGGGTGCACAGGTAGACCAGCAGCGCGCCCTTGCTGCCCAGCAGCACCATCAGTGCCAGGCCGACCTCGATGCCGGGCATGAACGGGGTGGCCATCAGCAGGACGTAGAGCAACACAGCCGCCAGCACCAAGGCCTGCAGGTAGGGCTCGTGGCGCGGAAACAACTGAAAATCAATCTGCCGGGCCAGCCAGCTGCCGCCCAGGTTCAGCAGCAGGATGACGCCCAGCAGCAGAGCCAGCTTGAGCCAACGCGCCCAGCGCGGTGGCGTGCTTGGCACTGGCCCGCAATCGTGCATGCACCCGCCTCCTCGCCCGGACCGGCTAAGGTTGACGGCGGCCCTTGAACCAGTACTCGCGCCGGGTATCCCAGTACCAGCGCTGCTTGGTCCAAACGAAGGTCACCTCTGCCTGATCGCCGTCGATCACGCCACTCCAGGCGATCTGGCCATGGGTCGGACTCTGGGTGACGGCCTCGAAGTGGATGCGCTCCCCCTCAACTCGGGTGAAATAGGGGCTGCTCCCGAAGTTGTAGGGTTCGCAGGACGCCGAGGTGAAGAGGCCATCGGCAAAGATGATGATTTCCTTCTCGTCCGTCGGCTCCGTGCGGCCCTTCTCGCCATTCCAGCCGACGAAGCGCATGCCATCGAGCACATGGGACGGTTGCGCCGCCAGGGCGGCACCCGCTGCGCCGAGCGCAAGGGCAGCGCTCAGCATCAGGCCACTGATGATCTGGCGCGACATGGGCCACCTCCCGCTGCTCCGGGGACAGGACTTTGCGCCCGCTCGAGCAACTCTATAAAGGCAAGTCTAGCAAGGCGCCTTGCGCATCCAGCCGGGTCGCGGCCTCATGGCCAGACTCAGGCGCCGGTGCGCGGCGTCGATCGACCGGCCAGCAGCAGGCCGGTGAAGATCAGGCCGCCGCCGATCCAGTGGTGGCCCGCCAGGCCCTCGCCGAGCAGCAGCCAGCCCAGCAGCGCGGTGAACACCGGCATCAGATAACTGGTCAGCGCCGCCTTGGCAGCGCCGACCACCGCCACGCCGTGATTCCACGCCAGGTAGGCCAGCAACGAGGCAAACAGCGCCGTGTAGGCGATGGCGCCCAGATTGGCCGGGGTCACGGCGAAATGCCCGACCTCGGCCAGTTCGACCAGGTAGAACGGCAGGATCAGCGGCACCCCGAGCAGGATCAACACGGCCAACAGCAGCAGCGGAGGAATCGGTTGCAGGTAAGCGGACCAGCGCCGCAGCAGCAGTGAGTAGAGCGCCCAGTCGGCCACGGCCAGCAGCATGATCAGGTCGCCCGGATGGAACGCCAGATCGCGCACCACCGCCCAACTGCCCTGGCCGATCAGCACCAGCAGGCCGCACGCCGCGAGCAGCAGGCCCCACCAGGCGCGCGCGGTCGGCCACTCGCCCAGCAGCAGGCCGGCGCCGATGAAGGTCATCAGCGGCAGACAGGTGCTGACCAGGGTGATGTTGATGGCCGCGGTGCTCTGCGCGGCGGCGTAGAGCAGCGAGTTGTAGCCGGCGATGCCCAAAGCGCCGAGCACCAGCAGGCGCCAACCGGCCCGGCGCAGCACGGCGCGATGACGCCAGAGCGCTACCAGCACCAGCGGTAATAGCAGCAGCCCGGCCAGGCTCCAGCGCCAGAACGACAGCGCGAAGGGTGCGATCTCGCCGACCAAGGCCCGCGCCACCAGGGCATTGCCCGACCAGCAGAGCACCGCCAGCAGCAGCCCGAGCGTGGCCAGCACGGCTGAGCGGGTCACGGCCTCACTGCCGCCCGCCCGTCAGCCGCGCCGCGCCGGTCACCGGCCCAGCGCGCCGGCGGCGCTGCGAATCGCCCCGCGCCGGCGCCGCCAGTTGCGGCTCAGGCGCCAGGGCACCAGCAGTACAGCCAGCAGCGCCGCGCTCGCACCCCACTGCAAGGGGCCGGCATAGCGGTAGAGGTCGCCCGGATGCACACTGGGCTCGCGCAGCATGCGCTGCTCGGCGGCGCTGCCATGGGTGGGAATATCGGCCAGGCCGTCGCCATTGAGATCGGCCAGACCACCGACATGGTCGAGCAGCGCCTGCCACTCCTTGTACTCCTGAACCCCGGGCTTGAGCGGGTCGCTGTCGATCACCGCCGCCCTGATCTCGGCCAGGGGCTGGCCGTGGGCATCCTTGGGCTGGACCTTGAGCAGGCCCTTGCTCAGATCATCGATCAGCCAGGTGAAGCTGGCGACGTAGCTGGTCCCGCCGATGCTGTACAGGCGCGGATCCTCGAGATCCAGGAGCCGGTAGCCGCCCTCGGCATTGCCGAGCTCGATGCGGCTGACCCGATCGAAGGGCACGCGATAGGGGTTGTAGGCGAAACGCAGGCCCGACAGGCGCGGGTAGTAGCTGTCGCTGCCGCGCACCTGGTAGGCCAGCAGCAGCACCTCGAGAATGTTCTTCAGCTCCCGGCCGCTGACATAGACCTTGACCAGCGGGTAGCCCGGCTCATCGTCGAACTCGCCGACGCCGAGCGGGGCGACGCGGAACAGGTCGGAGACACTCTGCATACCATCGCGGCCCCTGCTGATGTCGTCACGGATGGTGCCATTGCCGGTAAAGGCGACGTCGCTGCCGCTGGCCTGGCGCAGGGCATCGGTGACCAGATTGGCCAGCACCGGATCGTCGAAGGCGCGGGTCAGGCTGCGATCGACCCGCGCCAGCGGCTGGTCGAAGCGGTAGCCCCTGGGCGCCAGCACCCGCTCGCTGACCACCTGCTTGAAATCCTCGACCTGAGCGCTGATCGCCGCGTCGCCCGGCACGCTGTCATTCAGCGGATTGAGCCGGTAGTCGATCACCTCGGTCCGGCCGTCGCCGTTCAGGCGCATGCGCAACTCGCCCAGGTACTGGATTTCCGAGCCGGCCTGCATCACCGGCGTGCGTCCGCCCACCAGCACCGGCTGCGCCAGGGCGACATGGGAGTGGCCGCCGACGACGATGTCGATGCCCGGCACCTGCTCGACCAGTTCGACCTCCTCGCCACGCCAGCTGCCGTCGGCCTGGCGGGTCACGCCCATGTGCGAGACCAGAATGACCACCTCGACCCGCTCCTCTTCGCGCAGTTTCTGGACCATCGCCCGCGCGGTCTCGACCGGATCGGCGAAGGTCACCGGCTTGATCATCGGGCTGACCGCCACCGCATCCCTGCCCAGTAGGCCGAACAGGCCGAAGCGAATGCCGCCGCGCTCGATCACCTTGTACGGCAGGATGCGGCCGGCCTCCCAGTGCGCCTGCAGGCTGTCGTCTTCGCGGCGCTCGGGATCGAAGCGCAGGTTGCTCGAGAGCAGCGGCACCAGCGCCTCGCCCTTGGCCCGCTGGGCGGCGCTGATCATCGCCGCCAGGCCGGCGGGGCGGAAGTCGAACTCATGGTTGCCCAGGGTCACGGCGTCATAGCCCAGGTCGCTGAGCAGGCGCAACTCGCCGCCTATTTCCCGGGTCACCGTGTGAAACAAGGTGCCCATGCTGAAGTCGCCGCCGTCGAGCAGCAGCACCGGCTGCTCGCCTGCCGCGGCGCGGCGCTGCTCGAGCAGGCTGGCCAGACGAGCGACGCCGCCGACGGTGGCGTCGTCGTTGAGGCTGGCCGGGCTGTATTCGTTATCGGGGCCGAAGCCGAGCAGCCGTGACTGCCAGTCGTTGGTATGCAGGATGGTGAAGCTGCGTTCGGCGGCAGACGCCAGGCCGCCGGCCAGCAGCAGGCAGCCGGCCACCAGCAGGGGACGGAAATGACCCATGGAACTTCCTCGTGCAAGGGCAAATCGGCGCCGCCTCTGCGGGCGGCTGGTCGGCGCCAGTATGCGTCACGGCGGCGCGCTTGGCAGCGTCGAATGACGCCGATCGACTCGCGAAAACGGCCATCCGCGGCGCGCGCCCGTCGGCCGAACCGAAGCCGCGGGAATCTTTCGCCCGGGCGGGCGTCAACCCTATATCCGGGTCGCCCAGGAAAACTCCCGATGCCCTCGACTCCCCCGACCAAATCGCCCGCAGGCGCCGCCCATGGGCAAGCACTGGAACTGCCGGATACGGACGTCGATGAAGAAGATGTGCTCGGCCTAACCGAAGCGGAAGAAGACGTGCTTGAGGAATTCGAGCGCAGCCAGCGCCGCGAGGCGGGCCTGAGCGAGGACGCACCGCCCGGGCACGGCCCGGACAAGGATGACGCCGACCTTGAGGACCTGATCCATGAGGACGGCGCCCGCTCGCCCTTCGAAGAGGGCGGCGCGCTCGCCGCCGATGAGGATCTGAGCATCGTCGACGAGCTGACGCCCGACGAGGGCCTCAGCGATGACATCAAGGAATCCGAGCTACCCCACCACAGGCCCGAGACCGGCGCCTAGTCCCTAGTCGAGCAGGGTGCAGGCCATCACCAGGGCATCCTCGCGTCCGCCCACCGCCGGGTAATAGTCGCGGCGGCGACCGACCTCGTTGAAGCCGTAGCGTTCGTACAGGCGATAGGCGGCCTGGTTGCTCGCACGCACCTCGAGAAAGCACACCCCGGCCTTGCGCAGCAGGGCCTGCTGCATGAGGAACTCGAGCAGCCGCAAGCCCAGCCCGCGCCCCTGGCTCTGGGGCTTGACGGTGATGTTGAGCAGATGGGCCTCGTCGATGATCACGTTGATCACCCCATGGCCGACCTGCTGGCCGCCCTCGAACATCAACCAGCAGTCGTAGGACTTCAGGCTGTCGGCGAAGATGCCGCGGGTCCAGGGATGGCTGAAGGCGGCGTACTCGATCTTGAGCACGGCCTCGAGATCCGCCTCGGTCATCGGGCGGAAGCTGATCGCATCGCTCATTGCGCCTGACTCAGCCAGCGTTGCCGTACCCGGCGCATGGCCTGCCAGAGTTCGCGCTTGCGCTGCGGCTCCTCCATCAGCAGCTCCAGGCCCGGCAGGGCCCAGGCCGCCCCCAGTCCCTCGATCTGCAGCTCGCGGTTATAGGCTGACGCATCGGCCTCACCGGCGAAACGCACGGCCGGCAGCCCGACCAGCCACAGGCAGGCACAGGGCGGCTGCTCCTCGAGGCGGGCGCCGACGAAACTCTGCACGAACTCCAGCGCCGCCTGCGGGCCCTGGTCCATATTGCCGCGCACCAGCAGCGGCCAGCGCACCGGCTCGCCGATGATCTGCGGGCTATCGGGCAGGCCGGCGGCGCGCAGCAGGTCCCGAAGCAGCAGGTAGGCCGGGTCGCGGCCCTGCAGCGGCTCGCCGGTGGGCAGCTCGACCAGCAGGGCGCAGTCGCCGGCGCGTAGCAGTTGCAGGGCGAAGCGCGGCGGCGCCACGACCTGAGGCCTAGCCAGCGCGGGCGTATCGGCCGCGGACTCAACCGCCTCGGGCTTGGCGCCACGGGCGATAGCCGCGGCGCGCGGCACCTCGACCTTCGGCCGCTCGCTGGGTGGGGCGGCGGGCATCGGTGCCACGCTCTCGCGCAGCGCCTGCACCGCCGGCGCCTGGTCGGCCGGTTGCGCCGGCTCGGGCGGCGCCAGCAACTCCGGCCGCGAGGGCGCGGCGAACGGCAACTCGACCCGCGGCAGCCAACTGGCCACCTGCATGGCGCTCAGATAGGCACGCCGGCGCAGTTCCGCAATCAAACGTCGGCCACCTGCGGATGGGCCTTCTGCCCGGCCTGCATCAGGTTCAGGGCGTTGACGTAGGCCTTGGCCGAGGCCACCAGGATGTCGGTATCGGCGCCGTTGCCGTTGACGATGCGCCCACCCTTCTCCAGGCGCACGGTCACCTCGCCCTGGGAGTCGGTACCCTGGGTGATGGCGTTGACCGAATACAGCTGCAGATTGGCGTTGGAGCCGACCACCGATTCGATCGCCTTGAAGGTGGCGTCCACCGGGCCCGAGCCCTGGGATTCGGCGGCCTGCTCGCGGCCATCGATGCTCAGCACCAGCCGGGCCTGGGGCACTTCGCCGGTCTTGCTGGCCACCTCCAGAGTCACCAGCTTGAAGTGCTCGGGGGCCGCATCGCCCAGGGTGTCGGAGACCAGCGCCTGCAGGTCTTCGTCGAAGATCTCGTGCTTCTTGTCGGCCAACTCCTTGAAGCGAGCGAAGGCGGCATTCAGCTCGGCCTCGCCGGGCAGGGCGATGCCCAGCTCCTCCAGGCGCGAACGGAAGGCGTTGCGCCCGGAGAGCTTGCCCAGCGACAGCTTGTTGGTGTGCCAGCCGACCGACTGCGCCGACATGATCTCGTAGGTCTCGCGGTGCTTGAGCACGCCGTCCTGGTGGATGCCCGACTCGTGGGCGAAGGCGTTGGCGCCGACGATGGCCTTGTTCGGCTGTACCGGAAAGCCGGTGATGCCCGAGACCAGCCGCGAGGCGGCGAGGATGTTCGGCGTGTCGATGTTGGTGTGCACGCCGAGCAGGTCCTGGCGGGTCTTGATCGCCATGACGATCTCCTCCAGGGCGGCGTTGCCGGCGCGCTCGCCGAGGCCGTTGATGGTGCACTCGACCTGGCGCGCCCCGGCCACCACCGCGGCCAGGGAGTTGGCCACGGCCAGGCCCAGGTCGTTGTGGCAATGCACCGAGAACACCGCCTTGTCGGCATTGGGGATGCGTTCGAGCAGCTGGCGGATGGTGTCGGCGTACTGGTGCGGAATCGCGTAGCCGACGGTGTCCGGGATGTTGATGGTGCGGGCGCCGGCGTCGATGGCAGCCTCGATGATGCGGCAGAGGAAGTCGATTTCCGAGCGACCGGCATCCTCGCAGGAAAATTCCACGTCGGCGCACAGACTGCGCGCCTTCTTCACCGCCTTGACCGCCTGCTCGACCACCTGGTCCGGCTGCATGCGCAGCTTGTACTGCATGTGGATCGGGCTGGTGGCGATGAAGGTGTGGATGCGCCCGGAGTTGGCG
>JBFHKK010000064.1:0-9477 GCA_041595475.1 Pseudomonas sp.
CAGCCGCGCATCGCCGCGCAACTGCCCGGCCAGTTGCTCGACCCTAGGCAGAAAGGGCCGCAACGCGGCGAGATCCAGGTTGCGCAGGCGCATCTGGCCGGACAGCGGCTTGTCCTCCGGGCGCGGATCTATCCGCGCCTGCAGCTCGAGCTCACCCAAGTTGTCGCCGCGCAGTTGCACCCGGCTGTCGATCCGCTCGGGACGCAGCTGGCTGACGAGTTGCAGGGCGTCGTAGCTGAAGTCCAGCCAGTGCTGGCCATCGCGGATGCGCCAGGTGCCGCTGCCGGCATCGAGTCGAATCTCGCCCTGGGGCCCCTCTTCCGCCAGGTCGAGGGCCAGTTCGCCGTCGAGGCGCCCATCCCAGGCGAAGTCCTGCGGCAGCCAGGGCGCCAGGCTGTCCAGCGGGAAATCGCTCAGGCGGTAGCGCAGGCTGGGCTCGGGCAACAGGCGCTGCTGCCCGGCGCAGAGGCTGGCCGGCGGCGCCTGCCAGCAATGGGCGCCGAACTCGATGCGGCCATCGGCGCGGCGCATCAGGCTGGCGGGCGCCCGCAGGCGCCAGTGCTGGCCGCCGCTGCGCACCTCGCCACTGGCCAACTCGCCGCGCCAGGTGCCCTGCTGCCACCGGCCCTGCAGGGCCAAACGACTGTCCAGCCTCGGGCCTTCCAGGCGCAGGTTCAGCGCGTGCGCCTGGGCCTGGCCCTGGCCTTCGATCCGCAGCCGGCCGATGGGCGTATCGCCCAGGCTGATCGCCTCGGCCTCGAGCGTCAGGCGCCCGTGCTGCGCGCTGTCGAGCTCGGCGTCCAGGGCCAGCTGGCCTATGCGTCTATCCGCCAGCGCCAGTTGCGACCCCTGTAGCCGCAACTGCCCGGCCGGTGCCTGCAGGCTGCCGGCCAGATCCAGGCGGCCCTGCAGACGTCCCTGCAAGGGTGTCCAGAGCTGATCGAGGCGTGCCAGCGACAATTGCAGCTGGCCACTGAGGGCCTCATCCAGCTCGGCGCTGCCCTCTATCCGGTTGGCGCCCAGGCGTAGCTCCAGCTGGCTCAGCGACCAGCGCTGGCCGGCGCCCTCGAGCTTGAACTGCAACTGCGCGGTCTGGCCACGCAGTCGGCCCGCCAGATCGGCATCGGCCTGCAGGCTCAGGTGCTGCTGCCGATAGCGGCCCTCGACCCGCAGCGGACCGCCCAGTTGCCCCGGCAGCTCGGCCAGCCAGTAGGCCGGGTCGAGTTGGCTCAGTTGCAGACTCCCCGACCATTCCAGCTCCTCGACAAAGCCCAGGCGCAGCTGCCCATCGGCCCGGCCCTGGCCGGCTTCGACCTGCAGCGCCGGCAGATGCAGCTGTTGCAGATCGCCGCTGAGCGGACTGCGCAGGCTGAAGGGGCCGGCCGGTCCCTGCAGCTCGGCGGCGAAATGCCCCAGATACTGCCCGGCCTGATAGCTGAGCTCGCCCTCTAGTCGATGCAGGCTCACCGCCAGCGGCTGCGCCGGCGGATAGAGGCGCTGCCAGGGAAAGTCCAGCCAGCTGAAACGGCTCTCCAGGCTGAAGGCGTCCTGCCAGTCCATCCGGCCGCTCAGGTCGAGGCGCTGCTGCGTCCCGGCGCTGATGCTCAGGGCTGCGACCTCGGCGCCGCGGGCATCCACTCGCCCGTTCAAGGTTACTGCCAGGGCGCCGCCTTCGCCGGGCAGGCTGGCCGATCCGGTCAGCCGATAGCCGCCCTCCAGATCGCCCTCGGCAGCGAGTTCCAGGGCGTCCAGGCGCAGGCTGTCGGGCAACGCCGCACTGGTCTTGAAGGCGTCGGCACGCAGCTCGGCACGGGCCGGCAGCTGGGCCGCCAGGGGCTGCACTTCGGCGCTCAGCCGCCCGTTCAGATAACCACGGCTGTCGGCACTCAGCTGTAGCGCGCCGCGCAGGCTGCCCGTCGTCTCCAGTGCCAGCGACCACGGCTGCCCCTCGGGCGCCGGCAACTGCAGGTCGCCGCGGGCACGCAACGGCCAGTCTCCGCGGGGTTCCAGGTGGCCCTCCAGGTTCAGCGCCAGCCCCGCACGGCGCAGCCGCAGATGCTGGATTTGCAGGCCGTCGCCGCGCCACTGTGCGGCCAGCTGCAGCTCCTGCAGGTGTTCTGTGCCATTGAGGCTGAAGGCGCCGATTCGCGCCTCGGCCAGCTGCACGCGCAGGGGCAGGCCGAGGCTCGGCAGTTCCGCCCGCGGCCCGTCTTCGGCCCCGCTCGGCGCTATCAGTTCGACGGCAGCAACCTGCAATTGCTCGATGCACAGGGTCAGGCGCCAGAGGCAGCCCGGCGACCAACTGAACGCCGGCGCGCTTATCCGCAACTGGTACTCGCCTCGCCGCCAGTGCAGCTGCTCGGCCTGCCAGTGCCCGCCCAGGCGGCCCTCGGCGCCTTCCACCGTCAGCCCGGGCACCTGGGCCAGGGCCCAGCGGCTGCCGCTGCTGCTGCCCAGCATCCAGGCGAGCACCGCGAGCAGCAGCAGGAGCAGGCCGAGCAAGCCGTAGAGGCTCAGGCGCAGCAGCCGCCTCACAGCTCCGGCCCCATGGAGAAATGCAGGCGCACGCCGCCCTGATCGTCCAACGGATGGGCCAGATCCAGGCGCAGCGGACCGACCGGCGAGACCCAGCGCAGGCCCAGGCCAAAGGCGCTCTTCAGACTGCCGCTGGTGAAGGAATTGAAGCTGTTGCCCTGATCGAAGAAGGTCGCCAGGCGCCAACGCTCGGTCAGGCTGTACTGGTACTCGGCACTCATGGCGAACAGGTAGCGGCCGCCAACCCTCTCGCCGCTGGCGTTCTCCGGCGACAGGCTCTGGTAGTCGTAGCCCCGCACGCTCTGGTCGCCGCCGGCGAAGAAGCGCAGCGACGGCGGAACTGTGTCGAAACGGCTGGACTCGGTGCCGCCGACCTGCACCCGGCCGAGCAGGCGATGACGTTCACCGAGGGTGGTCAGGCCCTTGAGCAGCAGTTCGCCGTGGACCACGTCGGCATCGGACAACAGGCCCTGCTTGGCCATGGCCAGGTCGAACTGCAGGCGGTAGCCACGGCTGGGATCCAGTTGGTTGTCGCTGCGCAGCAGGGCGTAGCTGATGCCCGGCATCAGCAAGGTACTGAGGCCCGAGTCGTCGCCGAAGCGGTACTCCTCGTGTTGCCATTTCAGCGAAATGACCCGCTGCCAGCCGCTGTCCAGGCGGTTGTGCCACTCCGGCCCCAGGATCAGCAGGCGGCTGAGGCTATCGGTGCCGGCCAGTTCCTCGAACTGGTAGCCGCCGGCATAACGCAGCTTGTCGGTCAGCGGCCGCTCGCGCGGCACCTCGTACCAGAGGCCGACGTTCTGCCGCGGCGCCGCCAGTTCCATCTGCGCACCATAGCTGTGGCCCTTGCGGTTGGCCCAATGGCGGGTCCAGTCGAGGCGGCCGCGGGGGCCGACGTCGGTGGAAAAGCCCAGGCCCAGGCCGAAGCTGCGCGGCTCGCGCATCTGCAACTGGACCATCACCGGAATGCGCTGGTCGCTGGCCGCGGCCGGATCGGCATCGACCTGCACCGAATCGAAGTAGCCGCTCGAGCGCAGGGCGCGGTAGGCGCGGGCGATCAACTCGGAGTCGTAAGGCGTGTTTTCAATGAATGGCAGCATGCGCCGCAGCAGAGACTCCTCGAGCTGCACATCACCGCTGAAACTGACCTGGCCCAGTTGGTAACGCGGACCGCTGGCGTAGACCAGCTCGATGTCGGCCACGCCCAGGCGCGGATCGATGCGCAGGCGCTGGCGGCGAAAGCCGCCCTGGAAAAAGCCATGGCGCGAAGCCTGGTTCAGGATGTGCTTTTTGGCCGCCTCATAGCGCCCGTGGTTGAGGACGGCGCCGGGCTTGAGCCGCGCGCCGCGCGGCAAGTCGAAAGCGTCCAGTTCGCCGGCCGGGCCCTCGATGCGCACGCTGACCTGACGCAGGCGCACCGGCTCGCCGGCCTCGACCTCGAGGATCAGCTCAGGCGGCGGGCCCTCGGCCACTTCGCTGCGAATCTGCGTCCGGTAGTAGCCCAGCGCCTGGGCCGCCTCCTGCGCCTGCGCCTCGGCGACTCGGCGATAGCGCTGCAGGGCCTCGCTGTCGCGCTCACCCAGCGCGCCGATATGGTTTTCGATGTTTTCCTGCAGGGCCGGATTGGCCGGCGTCACGCGCACCCGCAACTGCGCATCGGCCAATGCCGAACCACAGCCGAGGATAAGCGCCAGGGCGCCACAGAACCTGAACAATGCAGACATGACAAGGATGCTAGCACGGCCGCAAGGACCGCCCGCAGCCCTTGCTCGGTCCGTGCCAGAGGCCGATCAGGCGCTGGCTTTGGCCAGGCTCTGGGGGTTTGGATGGAAGAACACGTGCTCGACTATGGGGCCGATCGCGACCTGGCCGATGTCCTCATAGCCATGCTGCTGGAAGAACTCCAGGTAGTGTTCATCGCCGCTGTCGAGCACCAGGCCCTGGGAGTTGCCTTGCTCGGCGCACCAGTTGTGCAGCGCCTCCAGCAGTTGACCACCGAGGTGCTGACCCTGGAACTGCGGGTGGATGCCCAGCAGCGGCAAGAAGTGCACATTGTCCGATGGCAGGCAAGCCAGGACCGCATCGTGGTAGGCCAGGTAGCGCTGGGTGCAGCGAAAGCCGGTGGTGAGCAGCATGCGCAGGCGCCAGGCCCAGCTTTCGGTGATGTCCAGGCGGCGCTGGGGCGGTGCGATCAGCGCCATGCCGACCAGACGATCATCGATCAGCAAGCCGAGCGCCGGCAGGTCCTGGTTGAAATGCTGCAGCACCAACTCGCGCACGGTGGCGCGCACCCGCTGATCGAAGCCGGGCCGCTCGGCCTCGAACAGATAGCCAAAGGTGGGCTCATGCCGATAGGCGTGATAGAGCAGGGAGCGCGCCTCGCGGGCATAACCGCCATCGAGCAGGCGAACCTCGGCTGGGCTGTTGGGCATGGGCGGCCACCTCTTTGCATTGACGGATATAAGCAAGGCCCACGTTAGCACCGCCCGCCGGGCCCTGCCAGGCGGCTGGCCCCGGGACAGGCGGATCGGCTAGCATCCCGGGTTGTTTTTTCCAGGCTCCAGGAACTGCCCTCCATGAAGATCGTGTCCTTCAACATCAATGGCCTGCGCGCGCGCCTGCATCAACTGGCGGCGCTGATCGAGAAGCATCGCCCCGACGTGATCGGTTTGCAGGAAACCAAGGTCGCCGACGAGCAGTTCCCCGAGGCGGAGGTCCGCCAGCTCGGCTATCACGTCCACTACCATGGGCAGAAAGGCCACTACGGCGTGGCCCTGCTCTCGCGCGAGGAACCCCTGGAACTGCACAAGGGCTTTCCCGACGATGACGAACAGGCCCAGCGCCGCTTCATCTATGGCACCTATCGCGATGCCCGGGGCGAGCCAGTGACGATCATGAACGGCTACTTCCCCCAGGGCGAGAGCCGCGAGCACCCGGTCAAGTTTCCCGCCAAAGAGCGCTTTTACGCCGATCTGCAGCGGCTCCTGCACAACCGTTTCCAGGCCCAGCAGCCACTGGTTCTGATGGGCGATATCAATATCTCGCCGCAGGACTGCGATATCGGTATCGGCGAGGAGAACCGCAAGCGCTGGCTGCGCAGCGGCAAGTGCAGCTTTCTGCCCGAGGAACGCCAGTGGCTGGCGACCCTGCAGGACTGGGGCTTAATCGACAGCTTTCGCCAGCTCAACCCCGAGGTCAGCGATCGCTTCAGCTGGTTCGACTACCGCAGCCGCGGCTTCGAGGACGAGCCCAAGCGCGGCCTGCGCATCGATGTGATTCTCGCCTCCAACGCCCTGCAGGACAGGCTCAAGGATGCCGGCATCGACTACGAGCTGCGCGGCATGGAAAAACCCTCTGACCACGCGCCCATCTGGCTCGAATTGAGCTGAACGGCGCCCTTGTCATATCACGGTCACCTTGCTGGCTTAGGGTTGGCGCAATCGTTAGCCAGCTATATAAGGTGACAGCCGCATGCCGCGCGCCCTGCCCGCTCCCGAGTGCCAAACCCTGACTCTCGCCGCCGCCTTGTTGCTCGGGTTCCTCTGCTATCTGGCACCGGGACTCGGCCATGCCCAACTGCCCGTCGCGGCCGAGGGCGGCAGCACCCTGCGCATTCAGGGCTCCAACACCATAGGCGCCAAGCTGGCCCCAGCCCTGGTCAAGGGCCTGCTCGAAGAGCAGGGTTTCAGCGCCATCGGCCAGGAAAATGGCGCCGCAGCCAATGAGGTACGGGTATTTGCCGCGCGCGAAGATGGCAGCAGAATCAGCATCGCGATCGCCGCCCACGGTTCGAGCACCGGCTTCGCCGCCCTCGGCACTGGCCGCGCGGATCTCGCCGCCTCCTCGCGACCGATCAAGGCCTCCGAGCTCCAGGCGCTAGCCGGGCTGGGCGATATCCGTCAGCCCCAGGCGGAACAGATCATCGCGATCGACGGCCTGGCGATCATCGTCCACCCCTACAACCCCCTCGCCGCGCTAACCACCGCCCAGCTGGCCGCTATCTTCGCCGGCGAACTGCAGGACTGGGGACAACTGGGCGGTCGCCCCGGGCCCATCAACCTCTATGCCCGCGACGATCAGTCCGGTACCTACGACACCTTCAAGGAGCTGGTGCTGGTGGCCAACGGCAAGTCGCTGGCGAGTCAGGCACGGCGTTTCGAGTCCAGCGAACAGCTGTCCGATAGGGTCAGCCAGGACCCGGGCGGCATCGGCTTCATCGGCCTGCCCTACGTGCGCCAGGCCAAGGCACTGGCGATCGCCGCCGGCGAATCGCTGCCCATGCCGCCGAGCGCCACCCTGATCGCCACCGAGGACTATCCGCTGTCCCGCCGCCTGTTCCTCTATGCGCCGCCGGTCTCGGGTAACCCCTGGGCGCAGGCCCTGCTGCGCTTCGCCCAGAGTCCGCGCGGCCAGGCCATAGTCGAGCGCAGCGGCTTCATCGCCCAGAGCGTGCAGGCAGTGCGCGTGGCCGAGCACGAGGCCATGCACGCCGCCTACCGGACCCTGGCCCGGGAAGCCAGGCGCCTGTCGGTGAATTTCCGCTTCAAGGAAGGCAGCGCCAGCCTGGACAACAAGGCCCTGCGCGATATCGAGCGGGTCACCCGCTACCTCGAGGACGCCGACAAGCTGCGCGCCAAGGTGGTACTGCTCGGCCTCGGCGACGCCAAGGCCGATCCGGCCCGCGCCGCCCTGCTGTCGAAGCTGCGGGCCATGGCGGTGCGCCGCGAGCTGGCCCGTGAAGGGGTGATACTGCGCGACGTCATCGGCCTGGGCGACGAGATGCCGGTGGCCGCCAACGACGCCGACGAGGGCCGGATCAAGAATCGTCGGGTCGAGGTCTGGGTCTACTAAGCGGGCCTGGGGCCTTGCAGATTACCGTGCTGGCGCTAGCTTTATAGAGGCGTGACGCCGGGCCCCTCTGGCGGTGAGCCCTCACCGTGATGTCGGAGTCACTGAGTGCAGTTCAACTCAGACAGACATTCTCGGAGGGCCAATGGACGCTCTGCTGGCTTTTTTCGATACCCCGCTATTCGGTACCCCGGGCTGGTTCTGGCTGGCCTTTCTGCTGTTGATCATCAGCCTGCTGGTGCTCGATCTGGGCGTGCTGCACCGCGACCAGCACGTGATCGAGATGCGCGAGAGTCTGCTGCTCTACGGTGGCTACTTCAGCGTCGGCCTGGCCTTTGGCGGCTGGATCTGGCTGCAACTGGGCACGACCAAGGCCCTGGAGTACTACACCGGTTTTCTCATCGAACAATCGCTGTCGATGGACAACGTCTTCGTCATGGCGATGATCCTCGGCTACTTCGGCGTCCCTCGACGCTACCAGCACCGGGTGCTGTTCTGGGGGATCATCGGCGTGATAGTGCTGCGCGCCATCATGATCGGCCTGGGCACGGCCCTGGTGCAGCGCTTCGACTGGGTCCTCTATCTGTTCGGCGCCTTCCTGCTGCTGAGCGGCCTGAAGATGCTGCGCGGCGAGCAGCAGCCGGAGCAGCACCCGGACCTGGCGCAGAACCCGCTGGTGCGCTTCCTGCGCCGGCATGTGCGCATCAGCGACGACTTCCACGACGGCCGCTTTCTGGTGCGCCTGCCCGACCCCGCCGGCGGCAAGGCCCTGCTCTACGCCACCCCCTTGCTGCTGGCACTGGTGCTGATCGAGCTGGCCGACCTGGTGTTCGCGGTGGACAGCGTGCCGGCGGTGTTGGCGATATCCCAGGATCCCTTCATCGTCTACACCTCGAACATCTTCGCCATTCTCGGCCTGCGTTCGCTGTACTTCGCCCTCGCCGCGCTGATGCACCGCTTCATCTACCTCAAGTACGCCCTGGCCCTGGTGCTGATCTATATCGGCGGGAAGATTTTCCTCCATGATCTGGTCAAGGTTCCCGCCCTGCTGTCACTTGGCGTAACCTTGGGGCTGTTGGCCGGCGGTGTGCTCTTGTCCCTGTACATGACCGGCGCCCGCCGCGCATTCAAGCGACAACAGAGCGAGCCGTGATGCCCGAGGTGCGGATAGAAGCGATCGAACGCCAGGGGCGCCGCCTCTGGCAGGTGCGCTTCGGCCGCCGCGCCCTGACCTTCCACGAGGAACTGGCCGCCCGCGCCTTCGCCGCCCAGTTGCACCTGCGTCTGCAGTGGTTCCGCCAGCAGCGCTGAAACCCGCGCCCCTAAACGCCAAGGCCCGCAATCGCGGGCCTTGGCGTTTAGCCTGGGGTCAGCGCGTGGCCTTTATCGCCTCGCGGGACATGTACTTGCCGATCTCGAACTTGCCGATCGCGGCGCGGTGCACCTCGTCCGGGCCGTCGGCCAGGCGCAGGGTGCGCTGCATGGCGTACCAGTAGGCCAGCGGGAAATCGTTGGAGACGCCGGCGCCGCCATGGATCTGGATGGCCCGGTCGATCACCCTGAGCGCGACGTTCGGCGCCACCACCTTGATCTGGGCGATTTCGCTGGCGGCCACCTTGTTGCCGACGGTGTCCATCATGTAGGCCGCATTGAGGGTCAGCAGCCGGGCCATGTTGATCTCCATTCGCGAATCGGCGATCAGGTCGATGTTGCCGCCCAGGCGCGCCAGCGGCTTGCCGAAAGCCGTACGGCTGATGGCACGCTCGCACATCAGCTTGAGCGCCCGCTCGGCCATGCCGATCGAGCGCATGCAGTGGTGAATGCGTCCCGGCCCAAGACGCCCCTGCGCGATTTCGAAGCCGCGCCCCTCGCCCAGCAGCATGTTCGAGGCAGGCACGCGCACGTTCTCGAACACGACTTCGGAGGCGCGGTCGGGAACGCCATAGTAGCCAAACACCGGCAGCGAGCGGGTTACGGTAACGCCCGGCGCGTCCATCGGCACCAGGATCATCGACTGCTGCAGGTGGCGCGGCGCGGCCGGGTCGGGCTTGCCCATCACGATGGCGATCCGGCAGCGCGGATCCGGCGCCCCGG
>JBFHKK010000065.1:0-9461 GCA_041595475.1 Pseudomonas sp.
CCGGCGCCGCTCTGGGCGCGAAAGCTGGAGACGATCAGGTTGGGCGGGGTGCCGATCAGGGTGGTCATGCCGCCGAGGATGGTGCCGAAGGCCATCGGCATCAGCACCCGGCCGGGGGGCATCTCCTGCTTGTTGGCGATCTGCAGGGCGATCGGCATCAGCAGGGCGAGGGCGCCGACGTTGTTCATAAAGGCCGAGAGCAGGGCGCCGAGGCCGGTCAGGGCGGCGATCGAGAGCATGGGTCCGGCATTGGCCGGCAGCACGCGCTGGGCCAGGGCGTTGACCGCGCCTGTGCTCTGCAGGCCGTGGCTGAGCACCAGCACGCAGGCCACGGTGATCACCGCCGGGTGGCCGAAGCCGGCGAAGGCCGCCTGGTCCGGCACCAGGCCGGCCACCACGCAGGCCAGCAGCGAGCCGAGGGCGACTATGTCATGGCGCCAGCGGCCCCAGATGAACAGGCCCATGGTGGCCACCAGAATCGCCAGAATCAGGCCTTGGTCTTGAGTCATGCCGGTTGAATGTCCTTGAAAGTGCGGGGCGCGCCTACCTTAGCCTAGCGGCGCGGGCGCGGCTATCGCTGGCCGCGGCTCAGACGAACTGGGCCGCGGCGTGGCCCGAGGCCCAGGCCCACTGGAAGTTGAAGCCGCCCAGATGGCCGCTCACATCCAGCACCTCGCCGATGAAATACAGCCCCGGGCTCTTCAGCGACTCGAAGGTCTTGGACGACACCTCGCGGGTGTCGATGCCGCCCAGGGTCACCTCGGCGGTGCGGTAGCCCTCGGTGCCGGCCGGCACCAGCTGCCAATCACTGAGCCGCTCGGCGATCGCCTCGAGTTCGCCGGCGCTGTACTGCTTCATGGGCTTGGAGACGAACCAGTGCTCGGCCAGCAGGCCGGCCATCTTCTTGGTGAAGAGCTCGCCGAGCAGGGTCTTGAGCTCGCTGTTGGGCCGCTGGCGCTGCTGCTCGGCCAACCACTCGGGCAGTTCGATATGCGGCAGCAGGTTGATCTGGATGGCGTCGCCGGGCTGCCAATAGGAGGAGATCTGCAGGATCGCCGGCCCCGACAGGCCGCGGTGGGTGAAGAGGATGTTCTCCTTGAAGCTTTGGCCGTTGCAGCTGACCAGGCAGTCCTCCACCGAGGTGCCGGACAGCTCGCTGCACAGGCTCTTGAGCTGCGGGTCGGTCAGGGTAAAGGGCACCAGGCCGGCGCGGGTCGGCAGCACGCTGTGGCCGAACTGGCGGGCCACCTGGTAGCCGAAGCCGCTGGCGCCCAGGGTCGGAATCGACAGGCCGCCGGTGGCGATCACCAGCGACTGGCAGGCGACCTGGCCGGCGCTGGTCTGCAGCTGGTAGCCGCCGTCAACCTTGGCGATCTCGCTGACCGAGGTCTGCAGGCGCAGCTGAACCCCGGCCTGCTCGCATTCGGCCAGCAGCAGCTCGAGAATGTCGCTGGACTTGTGATCGCAGAACAGCTGGCCGAGCTTCTTCTCGTGGTAGGGCACGCCATGCTTGCTCACCAGGGCGATGAAGTCCCACTGGGTGAAGCGGGCCAGGGCCGACTTGCAGAAGTGCCGGTTCTCGGAGAGGAAGTTGCCCGGCTCGCAATACAGATTGGTGAAGTTGCAGCGCCCACCGCCGGACATCAGGATCTTCTTGCCGGCCTTGTTCGCATGATCCAGCAGCAGCACCCGGCGACCGCGCCCGGCCGCCGTCAGCGCGCACATCAGGCCCGCGGCCCCGGCGCCGATAATCACCACATCCGTCACTTGCACAAGCACTACCCCGACAACCACCGGGCGCCGCCAAGCGGGCGCCGCGCTGCGCGCATCTTAACCGAGAGCGCGGCTGCGGCGTGCCGCTTGTCAGTCCGCGGACGGCCGGCTGGTACCGCGGACGCGTTCGCGGAAGCGCCCAGGGGCGATCTCGAAGCACTCGCTGAAACAGCGGCGGAAATGCGAAATGCTGACGAAGCCGCAGGCGACCGCGATCTCGGCCATGGGTTTGTTGGTCTGCTGCAGCAACTGGCGGGCCCGGGTCAGGCGCAGCTCGAGGTAATAGCGCGACGGGGTGGCATGCACATGACGGCCGAACAGCCGTTCCAGCTGGCGCCGGGACATACCGACGCACTCGGCCAGTTCGTCCACCGCCAAGGGTTCCTCGATGTTGTTGTGCATCAGCTCCAGCGCCGACTTGAGGGCCTGGGGCAGGGTCGGGTCCTGATCCACGGCCACCACCGAGACGTCCATCACTTCGCGCCTCTTGTCGCAGCTAAGCACCTCCTCCACGGCGCTGACCAGTGGATCGCCGCCGCGCTGGCGCACCACCTCCAGCATCATGCCCAGGGAGCTGTTGGCACCGGCGCAGCTGATCCGCTGGCGATCGAGCACATAGGCCTGGTTGGAGAGCCTCACCCGGGGGAAGAGCTCGGCCATGATCGCCCGGCCATCGGGATGGAAGGCGCACTGGTAGTCGTCCAGCAGGCCGGCCTCGGCGAGAAAGAAGGCGCCGTTCCACAAACCGCCGAGCGCGGCACCGGTCGAAGCGGCGCCGCGCAGCTTGCCGCGCAGCAGCGGGTCGGCCTCCAGCCGCGCGCGAAAGCCGCCGCAGACCACCAGCAGATCCAGCTGTTTCTCCGCCAGCTCGGCGAGTCGGCAGTCGGCCGAGATGGCGATGCCCAGGTCGCTGACCACCCGTTCGCTGGCATCGCCCACCACCCGCACCTCGAACAGCGGGGTCGAGCTCATCAGGTTGGCGGTGACCAGGGCATCCACCGCGCCGGTGAAGGCCATCAGCGAGAAGTGCTCACGCAGGGCGAAGGCGACCCGCCGCGGCGGTCGCGGGTCGGCGGCCCCCGCCTTGTCCAGGTGGGCCAGGTTCTTGTGCTTCAACACGCTCTCGAAGGAAGACCGCATCGCCATATCCACTCGCTGTCCGCCGCCATTTGCTCAGTAAATCACAGTGGGCTGTGCAGTCGCGGCGCCAGGCACTGGCTACACTTGGTCCCATGCGTCGGGTTAGGGAAGCGAGGGGGTGGAATTGGGCGGTGATCATGAACAGGTCGACGCTGGCGGGCGGCTGGCCATGAAGGCGCTGCAGGCCTGCGCGCTGTCGCTGCTGCTGGCGGGGCCGGCCGGCGCCGCCGAGGTGTTGCGCCTGGTGGCCAACTACTGGCCGCCATTCAACGACAGGACGATGCCCGGCAACGGCATCGCCACCGAGTTGGTGGTCGAGGCCCTGACGCGCGCCGGTTATCACACCCACTACAGCGAGGTGCCCTGGGCCCGCGCCCTGCGCGGCCTCGAGCAGGGCGAGTACGACGTGCTGATCAACTCCTGGTACAGCGCCTCGCGCGAGTCCTATGGGCTTTATTCAGAGCCCTACATGATCAATCGCCTGCGCTTCCTGCAGCGCAAGGACGCGGCCATCCCCTATGCGGAACTGGAGGACCTCTACCCCTACCGCATCGCGGTGATGCAAGGCTACGCCTATGGCCCCGAGTTCGACGCCGATCCGCGCCTGAACAAGTTTGCGGTCAGCGGATTTCCCAGCGCCGTGCGCATGCTGATGGCGCGGCGGGTCGACGCCTTCCTCGAGGATGAGTACGTCATCCGCTATTTCCTCCAGCGCGAGCGGCAGGAGATTCGCGAGCAGGTCGAGTTCGTGCCCAAGCCCCTGAGCGAGAACGGCCTCTATCTGCTGATCCGCCTGAGCCATCCCGACCACCAGGGTATAGCCGCGGCCTTTGCCCGGGAGATGGCGGCGATGCGCGCCGATGGCAGTTACGCAGCCATCCTCGGCGTCCACGGCCTGTGCAACGGCAGGATCGGCCTCAGGCTGTCAGAGTGCGAACGCGCAGCGAGCGGCCCTTGATCTTGCCCTCGCTAAGGCGCTTGAGTGCCTGTTGGGCAATACCGCGCTCCACCGCCACCAGCGCCTGGTAATCGAACAGGGCGATCTTGCCGACCTGGCTGCCGGCGATTCCGGCCTCGCCGGTGAGGGCGCCGAGGATGTCGCCGGGGCGCAGCTTGTCCTTGCGCCCGGCGCCGATGCACAGGGTGACCATAGGCGCTTGCAGCGGCTCACCGGCCTGCGCCTTGAGGCTGTCCAGCGGGTGCCAGGTCAGCGCGCCCTTCTGCAGGGTTTCCACGGCCTGGGCGCGCTGCGCCTCGGCCGGCGCCACCAGGCTCACCGCCAGGCCCTTGGCGCCGGCACGGCCGGTGCGGCCGACGCGGTGGATATGGGTCTCCGAATCGCGCGCCAGCTCGACGTTGATCACCAGGTCCAGGGCCTCGATGTCCAGGCCGCGGGCGGCCACGTCGGTGGCCACCAGCACCGACAGGCTGCGGTTGGCGAACATCGCCAGGACCTGATCGCGCTCGCGCTGCTCGAGGTCGCCGTGCAGCGCCGCGGCGCAGATGCCGCGGCTGCTCAGGTGATCGACCACTTCCTGGCACTGCTGCTTGGTGAAGCAGAAGGCCACGCAGGATTCGGGGCGGAAGCTGGCCAGCAGCTTGACCACCGCATCAAGGCGCTGCTCCGGGGCGATCTCGTAGAAGCGCTGCTCGATCTGGCTGTCGTCGTGCAGGGCCTCGGCCTTGACCTGCTGCGGGTCGCGCATGAAGGCGGCGGACAGCTGCTTGATCGCCGCCGGGTAGGTGGCGGAGAACAGCAGGGTCTGGCGCCGGCTCGGGGTCTGCTTGAAGACCGCCGCGATGGCCTCGAAGAAGCCCATGTCGAGCATGCGGTCGGCCTCGTCCAGCACCAGGGTATTGAGCCCGTCGAGCTTCAGGCTGCCCTTGTCCAGGTGCTGCTGCACCCGCCCCGGGGTGCCGACGATGATCTGCGCGCCGTGCTCCAGGGAGCCGATCTGCGGGCCTAAGGGCACGCCACCGCAGAGGGTCAGCACCTTGATGTTGTCGCCGGCGCGGGCCAGGCGGCGGATCTCCTTGGCCACCTGGTCGGCCAGCTCGCGGGTCGGGCACAGTACCAGGGCCTGGCAGCCGAAGTAGCGCGGGTTGAGCGGATGCAGCAGGCCGATGCCGAAGGCCGCGGTCTTGCCGCTGCCGGTCTTGGCCTGGGCGATCAGGTCCTGGCCCTTGAGCATCACCGGCAGGCTCTGGGTCTGGATCGGGGTCATCTGTGCGTAGCCGAGGGACTCGAGGTTGGCCAGCATGGCGGCGGACAGCGGCAGGCTGTTGAAGGCGGTGGAGGTCACGGTGAAAACCTGTCGATCGGCGAATTGGCGCGCAGTGTAACAGGCTGGCCGCCAGCGGCCGCGGCGACGCCGCTAGAGGGTCAGGCTAAGGCCGTCGACCAGGGCCCCGGGCAGCAGGGTCGAGGCGTGGCTGCGCTGGCGATAGCTGTGGTTCGACAGGCTTAGCTCGCGTTCGCAGGTCAGTGCCTCGAGGCGGCTGCCGAGCAGCTCATAGAGGCTGTCGTCGAAGCGCATGCTCGGCAGCGGCGCCTCGAGCCGGCCGTTCTCGACCCAGAAGCAGGCGAAGCGGGTCATGCCGGTGATGCGCGCGGCCGGCCGATCCGAATAGTTCAGATACCAGAGGTTGCCGATATACAGCCCCGTGCCCAGGCGTTCGAGGATCTGCGTCTGGGCCAGCTGGCCGGCGGCCATGGCCAGGGCGTTAGGCGCCTCCCAGGTGCCGGCGCCATTGGCTGGCAGGCCGTATTCGGCGGCGCTGCGGGCGTTGACCAGTGGCTCGCCGGGCCGGCCGGCGCGGATCAGGCAGAGCTCCTGGCGCGGATAGCCCTCGGCGGAAAAGCCCGGCAGCAGCGAATCGGCCACCTGCTCCTGTAGCGTCAACAGCGGGCTGAGCTGCGCCTCGCCGCTGTGCAGGCGCTGCAGCGGGCTGTCCTTCTCGGCCAGGGCGCGGGCGGAGAAGCCGCCCCAGCCGAGCAACTCGAAGATTTCCCCCAGGGCCGCGGGGGCCAGGTAGGCACGGTAGCGGCCGGGGGCCAGGTTACGCGGCGTCCGCCCGAGTAGGGCCAGCTGCTCGCGGCCCTGCTGCAGGCGCCGCTCGAGCTCCTCCGGGCGCCAGTGCTGGCCGGCGTACTGGCCCTTGAACGCCTGGCCATTGGCGTGGAACAGGCTGCAGTCGAGGTTGAAACTGCTGGCCTGGTGCCAGCCGAAGGCGCCGCGGGAACTGGCGAAGCCGGAACTGACCGGGCCGGCGGCGTATAGGCCGACCAGGTCCAGCTCGGCCGCCTGGCGCGCGATCTGCTCGATCACCTCGGCGCTGTCCGGCAGCGCCTCGAGTTGCACCCCGTGGCTGCGCCAGGCCTGGCGGTTGAACTGCAGATAGGGATCGACCGGCAACAGCGGCAACAGCGCGCGCAGTTGTCGCAGGGCCTCGCTCAGGCGCTGGCGATCGGTCGCCGGCTCGCCGCCGAGGCTCAGTTGCTGCTCGGCGTGGCGGCCGCCCTGGATCAGCTGCAGGGTCAGGCTGGCCTGTCGCACCTGGCCGGCCTGGCGCACCCGGGCGCGGTTGAAACGGACGAAGTCGGACTGCTCGGCCTGGTAGGCGAGGCTGAAGTCCTCGGCGGGCGCCAGGGCCTCGCCCAGCCACTGGCCGAGGGCTTCGAACTGGCTCAGCTGATCGCTCATCAGTCGACTCCGCCGAAGACGTCGGCCGCGGCGAACACGCAGGCAGGCGTGGCGTGGCCCACCGCCAGGGCCTGATTGGGCTCGCCCTTGCCGCAGTAGGCGGTGCCCAGCACTTGCCGGGTGCTGGCGTCGCCGACCGCCTTGAGCGAATGCCAGAAGGGCAGGGAGCGACCGCGGTAGTTGGGGTTCTTGACCACCCCGCGCAGCTCGCCATTCTCGATCAGCTGGCCCCACTCGCAGCCGAACTGGAACTTGTCGCGCCTGTCATCGATCGACCAGGAGCGGTTGCTGGCCATCAGGATGCCGCGCTCGATGGCGCCGATCAGCTGCGTCAGGCTCTGGTTGCCCGGCTCGATATTCAGGTTGGCCATGCGGTCGATGGGCGGGCGGTTCCAGCTGCTGGCGCGGCTGCAGGCCACCCCGGGCAGGCCGCTGCGCTGCTGCGACAGGGCGCCGCCGAGGGGCCGCAATAGGCGGCCGTGGCGGATCAGCAGGGTCTTGCGCGCGGCCGTGCCCTGGTCATCGTAGGCGTAGCTGGCCAGCTCCTCGGGCAGCGTTGGATCGAAGCTGACGTTGAGCAGCGCCGAGCCATACTGCAGCTGGCCGAAGTCCTCCAGCCTGACGAAGCTGCTGCCGGCGAAGTTGCGCTCATCGCCGAGGATGCGGTCCAGCTCCAGGGGGTGGCCGATGGACTCGTGCAGCTGCAGGATCAGCTGGTCGGGCAGCAATAGCAGGTCGCGCCTGCCCGTCGGGGTGTTGGGCGCCAGCAGCAGTTGCAGGGCCTGCTCGGCCACCCGCGGCGCGGCGCCGATCAGGCCCAGGCGCTCGATCAGCTCGGCGCCGCCCTGCTGGCCGAGGTGACCGCCGCCCAGCTGGCGGGTCTGGCTGTCGTGACCGTCGTAGGCGGTGACGGCCAGGTGCGGGTAAAGGTAGCGCTGGGCCGAGCTGAGCTCGGCGCCACTGTTGTTCAGGTAGAGCTGCTCGACCTCGCGGATGTGCAGGCCGACCCGCCAGTTGACCAGGCGCGGATCGGCCGGCACCGTCGCCGACTCCTCGGCCAGCAGCTGGTAGCACTCGGCGAGTCCGGGGAAGGGCTGCGCGAAGCCGGGTGAGCGGTAGTCGCCGCGGGCGCTGGAGGGTTCGAGGGCGCGCTGGTCGAACAGCGCGTATGGCGCGATCCGCCGGGCCAGTTCGCAGGCCCGCTCGAGGGCCGCCTGCAGGCCCTGGCGCGACAGGTCGCTGGTGGCGGCATAGGCGTCGACCCCGGCCACCCGGGCGACCAGCATGGCCCCCTGGTCGCGGCTGAAGCGCGGCGGCTCGGCGATCTGCTTGCGCACCCAGAGCTGGCGGTCGTCCTGGCGCACATAGCGCAGCGACCAGTGCTCGGCCGGGCAGTGCAGGTCGGCGAAGTGGCGTTTGATGGCGGCGCAGGCCTGATCCATACGGCAGCTCCATTCACGGGCCGCGGGCGGCAGTGACGGCAAGCGACAACCCGAATGGACTCATGATTGCCGATGGCGGCGCGGGCAACAAGGCAAGCGCCGCCCGGGCGGGCGGCGTACTGCGGGCTCAGAGTCCCAGGTGGCGCTTCACCGCGGCGACGCCATCCTGGCCGTCATAGCTGCTGACGCCGGCCAGCCACGCATCCAGCGCCTGGGGATTGGCCTTGAGCCAGGCCTTGGCCACGTCGACCGGGTCCTGCTTCTCCAGCACCTTCTCCATCAGCTGGCTTTCGATCTCGACACTGAACCTGAGGTTGTTCATCAGTTGGCCGAGGTTCGGGCAGCGGGTTTCCAGGTCGGGGGTGACCACGGTGTAGACCTTGGCCGCGCCGTAGTCCGGGCCGAACACCTCGTCGCCGCCGGCCAGGTAGGTGATGTCGTACTGGGTGTTCATCGGGTGCGGCGCCCAGCCGAGGAAGACCACCGGCTGCTGCTTCTTGATCGCCCGCTGCACCTGCACCAGCATGCCGGCCTCGCTGGACTCGACCATGCGAAAGCCGCCGAGGCCGAACTGGTCGTTCTTGATCATCTGCTCGATCAGCAGGTTGCCGTCGTTGCCCGGTTCGATGCCGTAGATCTTGCCGCCGAGCTGGTCCTTGAACTGGGCGATGTCCTGGAAGCTCTTCAGGCCCGCCTCGGCGGTGTAGGTCGGAACCGCCAGGGTGTACTTGGCGCCTTCGAGGTTGGGCGTGGGCAGCACCTTGACCCCGTTGTCCTTGCGGAAGGGCTCGATCACCGCATCCATCGAGGGCGCCCAGTAGCCGAGGAAGACATCGATCTGGCCCTTCTGCACGCCGGTGAAGGCGATCGGCACCGAGGCGAGGATCTTGCGTGGCTGATAGCCCAGGCCCTCGCTCAGGGTCATGGCCACGCCTGTGGTGGCGGCGATGTCGGCCCAGCCGATCTCGGCGAAGCGCACCTGCTTGCAGCTCTCCGGCTCCTGGGCCCAGGCGCTCTGGGCCAGGGCGCAGGACAGGAGTGCGGCGCCGGCGACGGTCTTGAGTGTGCTCATGGATGATTCCCTCTGTGTTTGTGCGTATGGGTTCAGGCTGATGGGTATTCTCACGGGCGTTGCAAACGGGCGTTGACCCAGCTGAACAGGCTGCCGCGCGGGGCCGTCTGCCGGGTGCCGAAGCTCTCGGTGATGCGGTCGAGGATGATCGCCAGCAGCACCACGGCCATGCCGCTCTCGAAGCCTAGACCGATATCCAGGCGCTGGATGCTCGCCAGCACGTCGTTGCCCAGGCCGCCGGCGCCGACCATGGAGGCGATGATCACCATCGACAGGGCCATCATGATGGTCTGGTTGACCCCGGCCATGATCGAGGGCATGGCGTTGGGC
>JBFHKK010000066.1:0-9402 GCA_041595475.1 Pseudomonas sp.
ACACACCACGTAAAACAGAATCGGCATTTCCAGCAGATTCATGTAGTTGCGGTTGGGAATGCAGACCTGGGGCGGCACGCCGGCATACTCGGCGTCGGCGAAGGTCATCTGCTTCATGGAAGAGTTTGGATGGCGGGATCGACGTATTTCACCAGATTCAGGAAGTCTTTTTCAGAGTGTCCTTAGAGATCACAGCTAGTCGCCCGCCCGGCGCCATTCCCCCGGCTTAGCCGGTCAGGCCGACGTAGACGTTCTGCACATCGTCGTGGGCGTCTATGGCTTCGAGAAAGGCCTCGACCTCCTCGCGCTGCTCGGGCGTCAGGTTGCTGACCGGATTCTTCGGGCGGTAGCCGAGGTTGGCCGAATTGACGGTGAAGCCCTGCTCCGGCAGGGCGCGGCTGACCGCGTCCAGATCGGTGGGGTCGGTGATGAACAGGGTGTTGTCTTCCTCGCCCGCCTCGAAGTCCTGGGCGCCGGCCTCGATCGCCGCCAGTTCGGGGTCGGCGCCGCTGTCGCTGGAGGCTTCGATCAGGCCGACATGGTCGAAGTCCCAGCTGACCGAACCGCTGGCGCCCAGCTGACCCTTGCGAAACAGCACGCGAATCTCCGCCACCGTGCGGTTGACGTTGTCGGTCAGGCATTCGACGATCAGCGGCACCTGGTGCGGCGCGAAGCCCTCATAGGTGGTGCGCTCGAAGTTGACCGTCTCGCCGGTCAAGCCGGCGCCCTTCTTGATCGCCCGCTCCAGGGTGTCCTTGGGCATCGACGCCTTCTTCGCCTGGTGCACGGCCAGGCGCAGCTTGGGATTCATGTCCGGATCGGCGCCGTTACGCGCGGCGATCATGATTTCCTTCACCAGCCGGCCGAAGATCTTGCCTCGGGCGTTGGCGGCGGCTTCTTTGGGTTTGGCTTTCCACTGTGCACCCATGGGGGCCTCTCGCTTTGATCGGGGGTGGGTTGTTGCGCCTCGGCGGGCCGTGGCGGGCTGCCTGGGCTGGGCAGGCGCTGTCTCAGGGCGCGGATTCTAGTCGCTCCGCGCGCGCCTGACACCCCTGAGATGGAGCGAGCCGCCCTGCGGCCGATGTAGCCGCGGCTTTCGACCCGAGGCCGCGCAGCTAGTCGCTTTTTTCACCGTTGAAGAAGTCGCGGGTGCCCTGTTGGTTCATGGCCTGGCTGATACGCTCCAGACTCACCAGGTAGGCGGCGCAGCGCAGCGACACCTGTTCCTTCTCGGCTCGCTCGAAACAGGCCTGGGCGGCCTGCCTGATGCGCTCGCTCAGGCGCTGCTCGACGGTTTCCTCGCTCCAGTAGTCGCCGGTGCGGTTCTGCACCCATTCCAGGTGGCTGACCACCACGCCGCCGGCATTAACCAGCACATCGGGCAGGATGACGCTGCCGGCCTGCTCCAGAATCCTGGCGGCGCCGCTGCTGACCGGGCCGTTGGCAATCTCCAGGATCAGGCCGGCCTTGACGCTTTCGGCGTTGCGCTCGGTGATGGCGTCCTCCAGCGCCGCCAGCACCAGCACATCCACGTCGAGGGCGAGCAGCTGCTCCTGGTCGAGGCGCTCGACCTCGCGCTCCTCGCAGACCGACCCGTCGCAGTAGACGGTGCCTTCCAGGCGGCGCGTCTTGTGCTTGTGCTCCCAGATCGGCTGGGGATCCAGGCCCTTGTCCGAGTAGATGGCGCCCTGCGAGTCGGAGATCGCCACTATGTGGTAGCCGGCCTCATGGGCCAGGCGGGCGAAATGGTAGCCGGCGTTGCCGAAACCCTGGATCGCCACGCGCAGCTCTTTGGGCGTTTTGGCCTCGCGCTGGGCCCACATCTGCAGCACCTCGAGGGCGCCGCGTCCGGTGGCGCTCACCCGGCCGGCCGAGCCGCCCAGGCCGAGGGGCTTGCCGGTGATCACCGCCGGCACCTGGCGGCGCTCGATCTGGGCGTACTCATCGGCCATCCAGCCCATCACGGTGGCGTTGGTGTTGACGTCGGGAGCCGGGATGTCGCGGTTCGGCCCTATCAGGTCATGGATGGCGCGAATGTAGCCGCGCGACAGGCGCTCCAGTTCCAGCTTGGAGAGGCTCTTGGGATCGACGCAGATGCCGCCCTTGGCACCACCGAACGGCAGGTCGACCACGGCGCATTTGATGGTCATCCAGAAGCTCAGGGCAGTCACTTCCTCGGCATTGACCTGAGGGTGAAAGCGGATGCCGCCCTTGGTCGGCCCGCGGGTATCGTCGTATTGCACGCGCCAGCCCTGGAAGATCTTCAGGGTGCCGTCGTCCATGCGTACCGGGATGCGGAAATTGGCCGTGAGCTTGGCACAGCTCAGGCGCTGGCGCGCGTCTTCGGACATCTTCAGGTGGTCGTAGATGCCCTTGAGAAAGGCCTGGGTCTCGTCCTGGGCGTTGGCTGCTGGGCTCATGCGGTGGCTACTCCCGATTGGCCAAGCGCCGGGACCATGCGCCGTCGGGACGCGCTGGGCGATGCGGGCCAGGCGCTCGCTGTGAGTGGGCCCTGTAACTATAGAACAGGCCTTTTGCGCTGCCTGCTGCCGGCCCGTGCACAGCCTTACTCGACTTCCGGCAAGGTGCCGGCCATCAGCGCGCCCAGGGCACCGAGCAGCGACAACAGCAGAATGATCTGGCTGACCGCCAGCAGCGAGCCGAGGGCGCCGGCGAACCCCAGCAGCAACAGAATCACCCCGATCAGGGTGTTGCCGACGGCGACGTAGTCGGTGCGCTTGTTGCCCTCGGCCAGGTCCACCACATAGGTCTTGCGCCCGACCCGCACCCCCTGGTGGGCGATGCTCAGGCAGAAATACAGCGCCGGCAGCATCCAGCCGAGGGCCAGCCAGGCCGGCTGCAGGCGATCGAGCAGAAACACCGTAAGCCCCAGGCCGGTGGTGAGCAGGGCCGCAGTAATCATCACCCGTCTGCTCGAGCGGTCGGCCAGGCTGCCCCAGAGCGGCGCCGAAACCAGGCTCGCCGCGCCGCTGGCGAGCAGGAACAGCCCCAGCAAGTATGCAGGCGAACCGAGCTTCTGCTGGGCCAGCACCACGTAGTAGGGTGCCGTCAGCGCCGAACAGAGCAGCAGCGCGCGGGTGATGACGAAGCGCCGGAAGGCCTGGTCGGTGCGCAGGATACGCAGGCGTTTGAGGGCGGCGAGCAGCGTGTTGCCGCCCGTCTCGCGCGCGCCGGGCATCTCGCGAATGCGCGCATAGAAGGCCGCGGCGATCAGCCACAGCAGTCCGGCGCCGGCCAGCAGCAGGCCGTAGGCGTAGGCCGGCAGGCGCGCGCTGCTGCCGAGCAGTAGCGCCAGGGCCAGGCCCACGGTGACCAGCCCGGCGGCGCTGGCCGACCAGCCGGTGACGCGGCCGCGCCGGGTCTTGGGAATGGTCTTGCCGAGCACATCCTTGGCCGCCACCGAACTCAGGCCCCGAGCGAGGCTGAACAGCACCAGCAGGCCGATGATGGCCCAGCCTGCCGCGGCGCCCTCCAGCCTCCAGGCGACCAGTCCAATGCCGCCGATGGCGGCGGCCTGCACCAGGCTGCCGGCGACCCAGGCCCATTTGCGCACGGCGAGGGCACGGATATAGCTGGCGATCAGCAGTTGCGGAATCAGCGAGCCGGATTCGCGGATCGGCACCAGAAAGCCGATCAGGTACAGCGGCGCCTGCAAGGCCTCCATCACCCAGGGCAGCACCACCTTGGGACTGGCCAGGGCATCGCCCAGCTTGCTGAAGAAATGGCTGGTGATCAGCAGCAGGAAGTTGACCGGTACCCGCTCGCAGGCTTGCTCGGGGATGTCGCTGCAGACCCGCGCACCCTCTTCATTGACCAGTCTGGCGTACAGGCTTTCGCTGAATCTGGGCCTGCTCATGCTGTCCTCGCCGTTTTGCTTCACCGCTCAGCCTAGGCCAGGGGCGCGGCGCGGGTCGACCCGGGGCTGGACTATGCTTGAGGTGATCGGCAGAGGAGAGGCGCGATGCGCAGGATATTGCTTGCCTACGACGGTTCGGACAGCTCGAAACGTGCCTTGCAGTACGTCATTGATTTTGCCCGCATTCACGCCGCCAAGCTGGAGGTGAACCTGATCAACGTGCAGCATGAGCCACTGCTGTACGGCGAATACGTGACCAGCGAATTCGTCGAGCAGCTGCAGCAGTCGTTGCTTTCGGCCGCGGCGCAAGCACTGGAATGGCCGGCCGCACAACTGCAGGACGCCGGCATCGAGCACAAGAGCCACCCGGCGCTGGGTAACGTCGCCGAGCAGGTCAAGGAGGCGGTCGAGCAACTCAAGTGCGATACCGTGGTGATGGGCACCCGCGGTCTGGGTACTTTCACCGGCTTGCTGCTGGGGTCGGTGGCCACCCGGGTGATTCACGAAGTGCCGGTGCCGGTATTGCTGGTCAAGTGACCGGCCATGGCTGGCCGTGCAGTTCCGGCTCGAGGCGGCGGCTGATGGACGCTCTGGGGTTGGCTGAGCGAAGCCGAGTGGCCGCGCAACCTTGCGCTGCGCGGCCGCTGACGCCATCAGTCCTGACGGCTGGTGACTTCCAGCAGGTGATAGCCGAACTGGGTCTTCACCGGGCCCTGGACCACGTTCAGCGGGGCGCTGAAGACCACGCTGTCGAACTCCTTGACCATCTGCCCCGGGCCGAAGGAGCCGAGATCGCCGCCGTTGCGGCCTGACGGGCAGGTCGAATTGTCCTTGGCCACCTGGGCGAAATCGGCACCCGCCTCGATGGCGGCTTTGAGTTCGTTGCACTTGGCTTCGCTGGCAACCAGGATGTGACGGGCAGTGGCTCGGGCCATGGGAGTGTCTCCTATCGATAAAGCCGCCGAGCCTAACCCATTCGGCGGACGATGCAAGGGGCGACAGGATTTGCCGGCAAATGGCCGGCAAATTAGCGCATGGCCGGCCCTTGGCTAGAATTGCCGAGGCAGGGTGCGAGAGCGCCCGAGCGACCATATAAGGAGAGCTAGCCATGAACACCTTGAGCATAGAGGGCTGGTGCAAGCCCGCAGGCGCGCAGAAGTCCACCCCGATCGGGTTGTTCCATTTCCGCGTGAGCGAACCGGATCATCTGCGCCTGGAGCAGGCCGAAGAACGCCTGCAGGCGTCTGGGGAGGCCGAAACCATGGTCGATGTCGATATCAGCACCCTGGAGCTGGAGCCCCCGCAGGAGTGCGGTCCCCTGTCCGATTGCCAGATGCGCGTGTACCTGGATGCCGATAAGCGTGGCCAGTTCCACCTGGTCGGCCATCGCCAGAGCGACGGCAGCCTGGTTTATACCAACGCCGTGATGGTGGATCAGCTGGGCTGAGTCAGGGTCTGCGCGCATTCAGCCCAAGCAACTAGCACAAGTCCTGCCCGGCATCCGAGGTGATCGAATGCCGGGCAGCTGCACGCGAGGTATAGCCGAGCGGCTAACGGGCCTCCAGCCAGGCCTCGGCCTCCGCCTCCTGCTCCGGCTCGAATCCCTTGATGTCCACGCCCGGTATCAGCGCGCCTTCCAGTTCGCTGAGCTTGCGCAGCCATTGCTGGTCGGCCACCAGGGCCACTCGCTCGAAGCGCCGCACCAGGCGAAACAGCTGCGGCAGGCGGGCCAGTTCGACGGCCATGGCGCCCAGGGTCGGCAGGGCGAAGTCGCCGATTCGATAGAGCATCCGGCCCTGCTCGATACCGATCGATTGCTCGTTCAGTTCGTCCAGCGCGACGCGCATCGCGTCGCTGTCGAGTTTGCCGGCCAGGTCGATGTCGACACGCCTGTCACCCTTGCGCGTTACCCGAAACATGATCGCTCCTCCCTTGTCCGTTTTGTTCACCATAGGCCGCGCTTCGGCGCGCGGCGGATTTTCTCGATGCATGGTAGAAAACGGGCAGTACCGGCCTGCGCCCTAGCCGTCAGCAGGGCGAGACAGACGAATGGTTGGTTTATTCCATTGCAAGCACCCGTTCGGGTGCTAGCGGTCGCCAGGCAGCACGGGTAGAGTCGGCGAGGTGGGGAGGGTCTGCGCGGGAAGCAGGATCTGTCGCCGCACTTTTGGAACGGAACTCGAAGAGCCTCAACGATATGGATGTCTACGCCCGTCATCTTGCTGCCCTCGATGCGCATCACCAGATCACTGCCGCCGAGGATATCTGCACGGCCCAGGGACTCAAGCTGTTGTCCCGGGGTGCCCGTCTGGATCCATCCACGCTGACCCGCCTGGCGGTGCAGAAGCTGCTCAAGCCGCTGGCCGAGAGCGTCGGCATCGATGGCGCCCTGAATGGCCGGCAACTGGCTACGCTGATCGTCGAACTGGCCGGCCAGCACAGCGACGGCGCGGCGCTGCTGGGGCTGCTGCCACAGTCGTTGCCCGAGCTGTGCTCCAGCCTGGATCGCCAGCCGCTGCTCTGCCAGCGGCTCTCGGTCATGCGCGAAGTGGCCCCGGCGCGTTTCCGGCGTACGGTATTCGGCAGCCTGCTGGCCCTGGCGATGGTCAAGTGCGGTCGCTTGCGCGGCCTGTCGACGCCGGGCCTGTTCGTCGCCGCCCTGGCCCGCAGCATTGGCCTGCTGCACCTGCCGTCGGCGCTGATGGAACGCGAAGTGCAGGCCAGCGCCGAGGAGCAACGCCAGTTCGAGTCGCACCCGGTCATCAGCCGCGAAATGATTCGCCGCAGCATAGATCCGCTGATCGCCGACGCCATCCTCAACCAGTACGAGCATCTCGACGGCAGCGGCTTTCCGCGTGGCTGGCGGGCCGGCGCACCAGGGCTGGAAGCGCAGCTGCTGGGCGTTGCCGACCTCATCGCCTGGTTGTGCCTGGAGCGGGTCGATCCGGGCGTCAGCCGGGTTGCCCATGCCCTGGGGCCGTTGCGCCTGCTGCGGCGCTTCTGGAGCGGGCCGGTGTTCAATGCGGCCTGTCAGTTGATCGAGACCCTGGGCGGCGAGTGCCCCCCTCTGGTCGGCGATCGCCAGCGCCCACTCTGGCTGGCCGCCTTGCAGGCCCGCCAGCAGCAAATGGCCGCGCAACTGGAGGCCTTGCTGGCGGACGCCGCTGCCGCGGCCGGCGAGGAGTCGGCCCAGGTTCAGCGGCAGCGCAACTGCCTGTTGGAGACACTGGTGCTGACCTCGGCCAGCTCGGGCCTGCTGAGCCCGGAATACGAGCGCTGGATCGACTATGTCCGCGAGCAGCAGTTGAGCCTGGCCTACCCCGAGCTGGACGAGGTCCATCTGCAGCTGTGCTGCCTGGAACCGCTCCTGCAGCGCAGCCGCCTGCTGTGCGGCGTACCGGCGGCCATCGAGGAGATCGTCGCCGCTTAGCTTCGAGCGGTGCCGATTGTCTCGCCGATAGGCTTTTGCGCCGTGCAGATGATGACGCGCCCTCCGGCAAAATCGCGCATCATGGCCAACTCGGCTTCAGGGAGTTTTCCATGCGCGTCAAACCATCCATCCTGCATCGATTCACCTTGGCACTGGCCACGGTCCTTGCATTCCCTGTCGGCGCCGCCGAGCAGGCCGCGCTGATCGCCGCGATCAACGCCTATCGCGGCCAGGTGCAGGGCTGTGCCGAGCAAGCCTTCGAGGCGCTGCCGCCGCTGACGCAGGAGCCGCGCCTGGTCCTGCCGGCCGCGGGGGCGGTGGATCTGCAGCAGGCGCTGATCGGCAACGCCTACCCGATGGCCACGGCCCAGGCGATCAGCCTGTCCGGCCCGCGCGATGCCCAGGCGGCCATGCGCGTGCTGCAGGACAGCTATTGCCAGGTGCTGCTGGATCCGCAGTTCATCGACATAGGCGTGAGTCGCGTCGAGCGCGACTGGCGCATCGTCCTGGCCAGGCCGCTGATGAGCGGCAAGCTGAGCGACTGGCCGGCCGAGGGCCAGCAGCTGCTGGAGCAGCTCAACGCCGCTCGCTCGCAGCCGCGCGCGTGCGGCGTCCAGGCCTTCGCCGCTGCGCCGCCGCTGACCTGGAGCGCGGCCCTGGGCGCGGCGGCCGAGGCCCACAGCCGGGCCATGGCCAATGGTAACTTCTTCGCCCACCGCGGCCGCGATGGCCGCACGCCCGGAGATCGGGCCGAACTGGCCGGCTACAGCGGCCGGCAGATCGGCGAGAACATCGCCGCCGGGCTGGACGCCTCGAGCAGGGTGGTCGAGGGCTGGCTGGCCAGCCCCGGACACTGCGCCATCCTCATGAACCCGCAGTTCCGCGACCTGGGCGCGGCCTACGCGGTCGATCCCAAGAGCGATGCGGGCATCTACTGGACGGCGTTGTTCGGCGCGCCTTAGGCCAGGATTTCTGCCTGGTTCTAGCGCGCTATCCGATCGGCATAGGTCTCGATGCGTGACGCGGTGTCTGACCGTTCGCCCTTGTGGCGTGCGCTACTGGCCTGCGGTCAGAATTGCCAGCCCGCCGAAATAGAGTGCGAGCATGATCACGCTTTCCAGACCGATGTTGGCAGGTCCGTGGCGCTCCCGGTAGATCAGACCCATCAGCAGTACGCCGGTCATCAGCATCGAGTTGGCCAGCCAGAACTGCTCGGCGTGCGAGACATGGGCATAGATGGGACCGGCGCGGTAGGCGAGGTCCGAGGCGGCGACGAACAGGGTGTCGAAGGCGTTGCCGCCGATAATGTCGCCCACCGCCAGATTCAGTGCGCCCATGCGCACCGCGCTGATGGCCACCACCAGTTCCGGGATGGAGGTCGCGACTGCCGTGAAGACGCCACCGACGATGCCCTGCGACAGGCCGCTCTTGTCCCCCAGGGGGATGGCCAGTTGCGCCAGGGACCAGCCCGCCAGCGCCACCACCGCGGCATGGCCGCCAAAGCGCAGCCAGAGTTGCCCCAGTTGGCGGCGGCGCCGTCGCCCGCGGCTGACCGGTTCTGCCGGCGTGTCCCGGGTTCTTCTCGGTAGCCACATGGGCATCTTGTGGGTGCGCGCCAGCAGGTAGATGCCGAAGACATAGGCCAGCACCAGCACCAGCGAAGCCGGATGAACGGCGAACAGGCTGACATCCGGCAGCGACAGCGCCACGGCGTGGATGCCCAGCAGGGTCAGCAGGAAGGCCGACATGAAGAGATTTTCCGCCGAGGCGGCGGCGTGCTCCAGGTTGGCCCGGCGGTAGGCGATGTCGGCGAAGGCGAGAAACACCGTCTGCGCGGCGATGCCGCCCAGCCCGTTGCTGACCGCCAGCTCGGCATAGCCGGCGGCGGCCGCGGTCACCGAGGTGGTGATGCCGGACAGCGAGGTCGAGGCGCCGATGAACAGCGCACCGACCAAGGCCTCGCCCAGGCCGGTGGCGTGAGCCAGGTCGCGGGCGGTGCGCGTCATTCGGATGCCGAACCAGCCGATGACGGCCGCAGCGGCGGCGAAGGTGGCCACCAGCGCCGGCAACGGCCAGTTCTCTAGCTCGCTCACGG
>JBFHKK010000067.1:0-9301 GCA_041595475.1 Pseudomonas sp.
CAGAGCTTATCCACAGCCCTGCCCACAGCAACGGGGGGTAACTCCAGAGGCCGTCAGGATTCGCCGGCCAGCGCAGGAGTCGCGGCATCCGCGGCCAGCGGCAAGACCGTGACCTGGACCTTGGGATCGTGGCTGCCGCCGCCGAGAATCACCCCGTGCAGCGGCGAGACGTCGGAGAAGTCCCGCCCGCAGGCCAGGATGATGTGCTCCAGCGCCGGCATCACATTGTTGGTCGGGTCGAACTCCACCCAGCCCAGGTGCGGGCAGTAGACGGCGACCCAGGCATGCGAGGCATCGGCGCCGATCAGACGCGGCTGCCCGGGCGGCGGCTGGGTCAGCAGGTAACCGCTGACATAGCGCGCCGCCAGGCCGCGCGAGCGCAGGCAGGCGAGCATCAGATGGGCGAAATCCTGGCAGACCCCGCGGCGCTCCTCGAGCACCTGCAGCAGCGGGGTCGCCACCTCGGTGGCCTCGGCATCGAAGGTGAATTCGTCGTAGATCTTGCGCATCAGCGCCTGCACCGCCTGCAGCAGCGGACGCCGAACGCTGAAACAGTCGGCGGCATAGTCGACGAAGGCCTGCTTGAGGCGCACATAGGGCGACTCGAAGCGGTAACGGGCGGCCTCGAGAATGCCCGGCGGCAGCGGCCGACCGCTGTAGCCCAGGGCCGCGCAGACGCTCTCCCAGGCCGGCGACTGATCCAGGGCGATGGCCGGCTTGGGCAGCACGGTCACGCGCAGGCGCGCGCTGACGGTCAGGGCCTTGTGCGGCCGCTCGAAGACCAGCCGGGTCTGCGGATTGCCGAACACATCGACGCCGTCGCTGCGCCGGCAGGGTGTCGGATCGACCAGCAGCTCGCGCGCCTCGCAGCGCTGCCAGGCACAGGGCCGTGGCCACAGGTGGGCCAGCTGTTGCGCCAGGGACACCGGCGCCGAATAGGCGTAATGGGTGTCGTGGAGGATCTGGTAGCGCGCGTGGGTCATGACGACTGGGTCCGCTGGCTGACATCGACGTGGACGAAGAAGCGCAGGCCGAGATGATCGGAGGCGTCGCCGGCCGCCTCCGAGATGGCTTCGAGCAAAGCGGCCAGGCCTTCCAGCACCGCCTGAACGCCGCTTGAGCCGAACAATGGATTCTCCAGGCTGGCCAGCTTGAAGCGGCGCAGCTGGCGCTCCAGCTTTACCAGTGGCCCCTCGGCGGCCATCTCGAAGCGCTGGTCGAGGCGGCGCAGGTAGCGCAGCAGCGCCCGCACCTGGAACAGCACCGCATGGGGGTTCTGCCGATCGAGCAGGAGCAGGTCGAGCACCGGGATCAACTGGGCCGCGGCCAGGTAGCGGGTGCGGTAGGTGATGCTGCTGTTGCCCAGCTCCAGCAGCCATTCCAGCGCCGACTGGTCCTCGGCCGCGCCGCTGCGCAGGAAGCCGGCGACGCTGTCGGAAATGAACTGCAGGCGCTCGATGCAGCGGCCCATCACCAGCGCGCGCCAGCCGTCGTCGCGGGTCATGTCGTCGAGGGCGAAGCCCGACAGCGCCGCCAGCGACAGCAGCAGGCCGTCCAGATCGTCCAGGCGCTCGCCCGGGTCGCTGGTTTCCACCTCCAGCGTGCGCGCCTTGCGCTGCAGCTCCAGCAGGGCCTGCCAGTTGGCCTGGGAGAGCTTGCCGCGCACGCTGCCGGCGGTCCATTGCAGGCGCTGCAGATTGGCCCGCAGGCTGGCCGGCCAGTCCTCGCCCGCGCCGGCCAGGGCCAGGCGCATGCGCGCCTCCAGCGAGCCGCTGTCGGCGGCCGGCAACAGGCCGAGGCTCTCGCCCAGGGCCAGGGCGGTCTGCAGGGCCTGGGGATCGTCGTCGTCGTCGACATAGCGGGCCAGGATGATCCGCAGCAGGCGCGCGTTGTTCTCGCTGCGGGTGCTGTAGCGGCCCAGCCAGTAGAGGTTCTCCACCACCCGTGAGGGCAGGTAGGGGTCGCTGCGCACCAGATCGGCCACCCCCATGGGACGCAGCCACTGCCAGGGCTCACCGCTGACGTGGCGCTCGCCGAGCACCCAGGTGTCCTTGCTGGCGCCGCCGTGCTGCATCGAGACCAGGGCGGCATCGGCATCGGCGGCCACCCGGGTCAGGCCGCCGGGCATCACCCGGTAGCCCTCGGCGGTGGCCACGGCGAACACCCGCATGCCGATGGCGCGCGGCTGCAGGCGCCCGCCTTGCGCATCCCAGACCGGCGCCCGCGACTGCTGCGCCAGGGCCTGGGCCACGTAGGCATAGGGCCGCGCCTGCAGGCGCTCGGTGAGCGCGGCGCGCTGCAACGGGTCGAGGTCCTTGCCCAGCACCGGGGTGAAACTCTGCGAGGGGAAACTGGGGCGAAACAGCAGCTCCGGCAGTTTGCTCAGGGCCGTGGCCAGCACCGGCGGCTCGCCGCACCACCAGCTGGCGATGCTCGGCAGCAGCAGCTCCTCGCCGCGCAGGGCCTGGCTGATGGCCGGCAGAAAACCGGACAGCCCCGGCGACTCCAGCACCCCGCTGCCCAGGGCATTGGCGACCAGCACGCCGCCCTGGCGCACCGCATCGAGCAGTCCGGGAATGCCGAGACTGGAATCACCGCGCAGCTCCAGCGGGTCGCAGAAGTCGTCGTCCACCCGCCGCAACAGCGCGTGCACCCGGCGCAGGCCGGCCAGGGTCTTGAGGTAGAGCTTGGCGTTGCGCACCGTCAGGTCGGCGCCTTCGACCAGCGGATAGCCGAGCTGGCGGGCCAGATAAAGATGCTCGAAATAGCTCTCGCTGAAGCGCCCCGGGGTCAGTAGCACCACCAGCGGCGTCTCGCCGTCGCTTGGCGCCTGGCGCGCCAGGGTGTCCTGCAGGGTGCGGAAGAAGCTGCCCAGGTACTGCACGCTGAGCTCGCGGTACAGCTCTGGCAACGCCCGGGAAATGATCTGCCGGTTCTCCAGGGCATAGCCGGCGCCGCCGGGGGACTGGGTGCGGTCGGCGGTGACCCACCAGCGACCATCGGGGGCGCGGGCCAGGTCCACGGCGTACATATGCAGATAGGTGCCGCCCGGCACCGCCACGCCCTGGCAGGGCCAGAGGAAGTTGTCGTGGCCGAACACCAGCTCGGCCGGCAGCAGGCCCTCGGCGATCAACCGCTGCGGGCCGTAGATGTCGGCCAGCACGGCATCGAGCAGGCGCGCGCGCTGGGCCACGCCGGCGGCGATCTGCTGCCACTCGGCCGCCGGGATCAGGTTCGGCAGCAGGTCCAGTTCCCAGGGCCGGTCGGCGCCTTCCGGGTCGGCGTAGACGTTGTAGGTCACGCCGTTTTCCTGGATCTGCCGGGCCACCAGGGCCTGGCGCTGGGCCAGCTGCTCGGCGCTGCTGCGCTGCAACCGCTGGATCAGCCCGCGCCAGTGCGGGCGCAGCTCGCCCTGGGCATCGAGCAGTTCATGGTAGGCCAGGTCGGTCAGCGGATAATCGGCCAGCAAATCGGGCATGGTTCACTCGTCGGCGACTCAAGGGCGGAACGCCGGCTGCCGCCGGCGCCCCGATTCAGGCCCCCATGATAGCGGGCCCCGACCTAACTGCAGCGTAAATCCAGGGTCATCGGCATCTCCGGCTGGTAGCGCAGCTGCAGTTCCGGCTGGGTGCCGGGGCTGTGCCCCAGGCGGAAGAAACGCGCCAGGCGCCGGCTCTCGGCCTCGTAGGCATTGACCGGCAGGGCCTCGTAGTTGCGCCCGCCGGGATGGCTGACATGGTACTGGCAGCCTCCCAGGGAGCGGCGCATCCAGGTATCCACCAGGTCGAACACCAGGGGCGCATGCACGCCTATGGTCGGCTGCAGGCAGGAGGCCGGCTGCCAGGCGCGGTAGCGCACGCCGGCGACGAACTCGCCGACCGTGCCGGTCGGGTGCAGCGGCACCGGCACGCCGTTGCAGGTCAGCACATAGCGGTCCTGGGCCATGCCCGAGACCCTGACCTGCAGGCGCTCCAGCGAGGAGTCGACATAGCGCACGGTGCCGCCGACCGCGCCCTCCTCGCCCAGCACATGCCAGGGCTCCAGCGCCTGGCGCAGTTCCAGATCCATGCCGCGCACGGTGAAGTCGCCGGCCTTGGGAAAGCGGAACTCGAAGTGCGGGGCGAACCACTCGGCATGCAGGCGATAGCCGAAGGCATCGAGCTCCTGCAGCACATCGTGGAAATCCTGCTCGATGAAATGCGGCAGCAGGAAACGGTCGTGCAGCTCGGTGCCCCAGCGCACCAGCCGCGGCGGCGCATAGGGCTGCTGCCAGAAGCGCGCGATCAGCGCGCGCAGCAACAGCTGCTGGGCCAGGCTCATCTGCGCATGGGGCGGCATCTCGAAGGCACGCAGCTCGAGCAGGCCGAGGCGGCCGCTGGCCGAGTCCGGCGAGTAGAGCTTGTCGATGCAGAACTCGGCGCGGTGGGTATTGCCGGTGACATCCACCAGCAGGTGGCGCAGCAGCCGGTCGACCAGCCAGGGCGGGCATTGCTGGCCCGGCGCCGGCATCTGGGCGAAGGCGATCTCCAGTTCGTAGAGGGCGTCGTTGCGCGCCTCGTCGACCCGCGGCGCCTGGGAAGTGGGGCCGATGAACAGGCCGGAGAACAGGTAGGACAGCGAAGGGTGGTTGTGCCAGTAGCTGATCAGGCTGCGCAGCAGGTCGGGGCGACGCAGGAAGGGCGAGTCGGCCGGGGTGGCGCCGCCGAGGACGAAGTGGTTGCCGCCGCCGGTGCCGGTATGGCGGCCGTCGATCATGAACTTCTCGCTGGACAAACGGCACTGGCGCGCCGCCTCGTAGAGGAACTCGGTGCGCTCGACCAGCTCGTCCCAGCTGGCCGCCGGGTGGATGTTGACCTCGATCACCCCCGGGTCGGGGGTGACACGGAAGAACTGCAGGCGCGGGTCGTAGGGCGGCTCGTAACCCTCGAGCAGCACCGGGCACTCGAGTTCGGCGGCCGTCAGCTCGATGGCCGCGACCAGCTCCAGGTAGTCCTCCAGCCGGCTCAGCGGCGGCATGAACAGGTACAGGCGCCCGCCCCGCGGCTCGGCGCACAGGGCGGTGCGCACCACGGCGGCGGCCGACTGCCCGGGCAGTGGCCGGCGCTCCAGTTCGGGCTCCGGTTTAACCGGCCGGCCCCAGCGCTGTGGCTGGCGAATCTGCGCCGCGGCGGGCAAGGGGGCGAATACCTGGCTGGGATCGGCCGGGTTGATATAGGGGTAGTCGCCCTCGCTGACCCAGGGCTGCGAGTCCAGCGGCAGGCGGTAGCCCAGCGCCGAATCACCCGGTACCAGTCGGCAGTGCTCGTCACGCAGATACCAGGGACCGCTCTTCCAGCCCCCGGCGGATTCGTCGCGGGCCAGCGGCAGGACATGCCCGATGACCTTGTCCAGGCCCTGGCCGAACACCTTGCAGAGCCGCTCGCGCTCCAGCGGGTCGGCCAGCTTGGCGTGTTGCGGGGTGACGTTGACCGGCAGCTTGCGTTCGCGCCAGAGGTAGTAGAGCCAGTCCTCGTAGGCGGCGAAGCAGTGCTGATCACTGACGCCCAGGTGCTGGGCCAGCCGCTTGAGAAAACGCCCGGCCAGTGCCTCGTCGGCGCCGTAGTTCTGCTGCTCGTCGGCGCACAGGCTGATGTCCTGCCAGATCGGCTGGCCGTCCTTGCGCCAGAAGCAATTAAGCGACCAGCGCGGCAATTGCTCGCCGGGATACCACTTGCCCTGGCCGAAGTGCACCAGCGCCTGGGGCGCGTAGTGGGCGCGCAGGCGGTGGAACAGCTCGGCGGCCAGGCGGCGCTTGTTCGGCCCGAGGGCGGCGGTGTTCCACTCCGCGTCGTCGGGGTAGTCGAGGGCGACGAAGGTCGGCTCGCCGCCCATGGTCAGGCGCACGTCACCGCGCTGCAGGTCCTCGTCGATCTGCTGCCCCAGGCGGCTGATGGCCTGCCACTGGGCCTCGGCATAGGGCTTGGTGACCCGCGGCGCCTCCCAGATCCGTTCGATCTGCATGTCATGGGAGAAGTCGCACTCGCACTCGTCGACCCCGCCGCTGATCGGCGCCGCCGACGACGGCTCAGGGCTGCAGGCCAGGGGAATGTGGCCTTCGCCGGCGAACAGCCCGCTGGTCGGGTCCAGGCCGATCCAGCCGGCGCCCGGCAGGTACACCTCGCACCAGGCATGCAGGTCGGTGAAATCCACCTCGGTGCCGGTCGGCCCCTCCAGCGCCTTGACGTCGGCCGTGAGCTGGATCAGGTAGCCGGAGACGAAGCGCGCCGCCAGGCCCAGGTGACGCAGCAACTGCACCAGCAGCCAGGCCGAGTCGCGGCAGGAGCCGGAGCCGTTGTGCAGCGTCTCCTCCGGTGTCTGCACCCCCGGCTCCATGCGAATCAGGTAGCGCACATCGCGGGACAGGCGCTGATTGATCGCCACCAGGAAATCGACGCTGGCCGTCGGCGTGCGCTCGATGCTGGCCAGGTACTCGGCGAACAGCGGAGTGAGCGCGCGCTTGACCAGATAGGGCGCCAGCTCCAGCTGCTCGCCTTCGGTGTAGGCGAAGGGAATCTCCTCCGCGTAGGGCTCGAGGAAGAAGTCGAAGGGGTTGAACACCGCCATCTCGGCGACCAGGTCGACCACCACCTTGAGCTCGCGGGTCTTCTCCGGAAACACCAGGCGCGCCAGGTAGTTGCCCTGGGGATCCTGCTGCCAGTTGATGAAGTGCTCGGCCGGCTCGATCTTCAGCGCGTAGGACAGAACTCGCGTGCGACTGTGCGGCGCCGGGCGCAGGCGGACGATCTGCGGCCCCAGATTGACCGGCCGGTCGTAGCGGTAGTGGGTGAGGTGATGCAAAGCGATGTGGATCGACACCAGAGATCTCCTGCAAGCCGGGATTTTCTGCGCGCGGCGGGTCGAGCGTGCCGGGCGCGGGGTTACCCAAACTGTAGCGGCTGCTGCCGGGGGACGCCCGGACGAGGCCTCGGCGACCTGCACGCTGCCCAGGACGGCGGGCATCCGTTACCATCGCGCCACTCAGGCAGCGAGATGCGGCATGTATATCTATCGATTGGTTCTGATCCTGGTGGTGGGGATCTACCTGTTCTCCCCGGCCATCATGGACTGGTGGATCGACCCCAACGGCGCCTGGTACCGGCCCTATCTGCTGTGGCTGATCCTGATCGTGGTGACCTTCATCCTGCAGAGCCAGCGCGATGCCGATGAGTTCTGACCGGCAGCGGCGCCATGCCGCCGGCGCGCCTGACTTCCCACCCGCAGAGCCGACCCGATGCTGACGAGCTTTAGCCTGAGCCAGCTGATCCTGATCAGCGCCGCCTATCTGCTGGTGCTGTTCGGCGTGGCCTGGATCAGCGAGCACGGCCTGATCCCGCGCTGGATCACCCGCCATCCGCTGACCTACACCCTCTCGCTCGGCGTCTTCGCCAGCGCCTGGGCCTTCTATGGCACCGTGGGCCTGGCTTACCAGTATGGCTACGGCTTCCTGGCCAGCTACCTGGGGGTGTCCGGCGCCTTCCTGCTGGCGCCGGTGCTGCTCTATCCGATCCTGCGCATCACCCGCACCTATCAGCTGTCGTCGCTGGCCGACCTGTTCGCCTTCCGTTTCCGCAGCACCTGGGCCGGCGCCCTGACCACCGCCTTCATGCTGATCGGCGTGCTGCCGCTGCTGGCCCTGCAGATCCAGGCGGTGGCCGACTCCATCGGCATTCTCACCCGCGAGCCGATTCAGGCGCGGGTGGGCCTGGCCTTCTGCGGCCTGATCATCCTCTTCACCATCCTCTTCGGCGCCCGCCATGTCGCCACCCGCGAGAAGCACGAGGGTCTGGTGTTCGCCATCGCCTTCGAATCGGTGGTCAAGCTGACGGCCCTGAGTGCCATCGGCCTCTATGCGCTCTATGGGGTATTCGACGGTCCCCAGGACCTGGAGCGCTGGCTGGTGAGCAATCGCGAGGCCCTCAACAGCCTGCACACGCCGCTGCAGGAGGGCCCCTGGCGCACCCTGCTGCTGGTGTTCTTCGCCTCCGCCATCGTCATGCCGCACATGTACCACATGACCTTCACCGAGAACCTCAACCCGCGGGCCATGGTCAGCGCCAGCTGGGGCCTGCCGCTGTTCCTGCTGCTGATGAGCCTGGCGGTGCCGCTGATCCTCTGGGCCGGCCTGCGCCTGGGCGCGACCACCAACCCGGAGTACTTCACCCTCGGCCTGGGCATCGCCCTGAACAGCCAGACCCTGGCGCTGATCGCCTACGTCGGCGGCCTGTCGGCCTCCAGCGGGCTGATCATCGTCACCACCCTGGCGCTCTCGGGCATGGTGCTCAATCACCTGGTCCTGCCGCTCTACCAGCCGCCGGCCGACGGCAATATCTACCGCTGGCTGAAGTGGACGCGGCGGGCGCTGATCGTCGCCATCATCATGGCCGGCTATGGCTTCTACCACTTGCTCGGTGCCGAGCAGGACCTGGCCAACCTGGGCATAGTCGCCTTCGTCGCCACCCTGCAGTTCCTCCCCGGGGTGCTCTCGGTGCTCTACTGGCCGACCGCCAATCGCCGCGGCTTCATCGCCGGCCTGCTCGGCGGCAGCGTGGTCTGGGCGCTGGGCATGCTGCTGCCGATGCTCGGCAACCTGCAGGGCTTCTACCTGCCCTGGCTGAACCTGGTGTATGTGCTGGACGACAGCAGCTGGCACCTGGCGGCCATCGCCTCGCTGGCGGTCAATGTGCTGCTGTTCACCCTGGTCTCGCTGTTCAGCGAGGCCCGCGAAGAGGAAAAGCGCGCCGCCGAGGCCTGCGCCGTGGACAACGTGCGTCGTCCGCAACGGCGCGAACTGCTGGCCCTGTCGCCCCAGGAGTTCGCCACCCAGCTGGCCAAACCCCTGGGCGCCCGAACCGCCCAGCGCGAGGTCGAACAGGCGCTGCGCGACCTGCACCTGCCATTCGACGAAGGCCGCCCCTATGCCCTGCGCCGCCTGCGCGACCGCATCGAGGCCAACCTCTCCGGCCTGATGGGGCCGAGCGTGGCCCAGGACATCGTCGAGACCTTCCTGCCCTACAAGGCCGGCAGCGAGGGCTACGTCACCGAGGACATCCACTTCATCGAGAGCCGCCTGGAGGACTACCACTCCCGTCTCACCGGCCTGGCCGCCGAGCTCGACGCCCTGCGCCGCTATCACCGCCAGACCCTGCAGGAGTTGCCCATGGGCGTCTGCTCGCTGGCCAAGGATCAGGAGATCCTGATGTGGAACCGGGCCATGGAGACCCTCACCGACACCCCGGCGCAGCGCGTGGTCGGCTCGCGCCTG